>DATCZH010000015.1:0-5122 GCA_036526015.1 Sulfuricaulis sp. | reverse complement strand
CAAAGAGGCAATTACGGCAGGGCAGACGGTAGCCCGGGAGAAAATAAACGATATAAAAAGACTGTTGGAGACAAACTGAAAGTCTGCTGAGTAGATGTGCGGTGCTGGCGAGGCGGCGCATACAGCATCGCTTTCCGCCGTCATGGCACCGAATGAGCCGCTACAACTCGCTTGTTCGCTACAATAACGTTACCGGAGCCAGAAGAAAAAGCCTGCCTCGCGCAGCCCCTTATAAATCTTGGTACCGAGTGTCGGAATCGAACCGACACGGTGTTGCCACCACCAGATTTTGAGTCTGGCGCGTCTACCAGTTCCGCCACCCCGGCTTAAGGCGCGCCAGTATATCAACCTTGCCATCCTCCTCACAATGTGATGTCCTGTTGATGGCGAAGGATAATTTATAAATGCGCGTACTGGCGGGCGACATCGGCGGAACCAAGACGCTGCTCCAGATTGCGGAACGCAAAGGGGTGCGGTACCGCGCCGTCCGTGAACAGCGGTTCGACAGCGCCTCGTACAACTCTTTCTCGTCCATCGTTGAACAATTCCTGCGGGAAGAGAAAAAGCATTCGATCAAGGCCGCCTGTTTTGGTATCGCCGGACCGATTCAGGAGACACCTCGGGGGCAGTCCGTCAAGGTCACCAATCTGCCCTGGGAAATTCATGGACCGGAACTCAAACGACGCTTCAAGATTGCCCGCCTGCGGCTGATCAATGACTTTCAGGCCATTGGTTACGGCATCGAGGCGCTGAAAAAGAAAGATCTGGTCATGTTGCAGAAAGGCCGGCCGGCGAAGCAGGGTCCGCGCGTGGTGCTGGGCGCCGGCACCGGGCTGGGGCAGGGCATCCTCGTTTGGGACCGAGATCATTATACGCCGGTCGCCACCGAAGGTGGGCATGCGAATTTTGCCCCGGCGAACGAGATGCAGGTCGAGCTGGCAAGCTATCTGCTGAAAGCCGCGGGGCGGACATCCTGGGAATTGGTGTTGTCCGGCCACGGTCTGGTCCAGCTCTATTCATTTCTGAAAACGCGTGGAGTTGCCCCGGAGTCGGCAGAGCTCGCCGGGGCCATGCATGGCGATGATCCGGCGGCGGCGATCACACACGCCGCGATGACAAAGAATGATGTCTTGGCGAACCAGGCGCTTGACCTGTTCGTGGATATTTACGGCGCACAGGCGGGCAACCTGGCGTTAACTGCGGGGGGCACGGGCGGAGTTTACATCGCCGGGGGGATCGCGCCGAAAATACATTCGCGCCTGATCGATGGGAGATTCATGCGGGCCTTCCTGAACAAGGGAAAAATGAAAAACTATGTCGCGGCCATTCCGGTGCAAGTGGTGATCAACCCGAAAGTGGGATTGGCAGGAGCGGTGCTGGCCGCGGCGCGATTGAAATAAGATCGAAAAAAGGTGCAGAGCATAGCGGATGAATTGTCTCCGGAGGAGGAGAAGGGCATTCAGGATGCGATTTTTGCGGGCAAGATAATCGAAGCAATCAACCTTTATCGCACGGCTGCTGGAATGGATCTCAAGGATTCAAAAGCAGCGGTTGAGGAGCTGACCGAAGCTCAAGGAGCAGGATCCTGCGATGTTCGCCAGGCAGCGGTGACAAAGTAGCTCCCTCGCGACACTGATATTCTGGGGCGCGATCGCCGCCCTCGTAGTCTATTTCGCAGTGAAGTGATCTTATTCAGAACCGGAGCGCCATGACTCCCAGCAGGGTGTAATCGGTTTCGACATTCGTGAGCCCCTTCTTGATGCCAAAATCCAGATCGAAGTTGTTCATCCGCTCGATTCAGTTGCACGGTTTTGTCTGGAAAATCCGGTAATCCATGTCCGGGAAAATGCTGTCACGAGTGGCGATTTCATTCAGATAAGGCTGGTCGTCGTTACCTGTTTCGGCCATGGAAGCACAACGGTGAAAGCGGTGCAGATGGGTTTTAAAGCGCCGCACTGCATACTCCACGCTGGTTCCGGTTTTCATGATGAAGGGCCAGTCGCTGGATTGTGTCAGCAATAATTCGCGCGCGGCTTGGTCTAGCGCCCAGCGTTGCATGCCCTGCGAATCCGGGAAACGTTGCACCAGCGCGCTCATCTTTTCGGAGGCGGAGTGCAGGTATGGATATATCCAGTCATTGCTGCCATTCAGCCACACTTCGTGAAAGCCGCCCGCTCCCCAACTGCACTCGGGAGGTGTCGCAGGTTGCAGATCGGAATAGCAATCGAGATATTCCGACGGCGTGATAGTTTTGATTTCGTTCTGGTCATAAGCCATCTTGCGGAACAGAAAATTGATCCACTGCGGTCCCTCGAACCACCAATGACCAAATAGCTCGGCATCATAGGGCGCCAGAATGATGGGCGGGCAATCGAAGAAGGAAGTCAACCAGTTGACCTGGTGCTGGCGATTGAACATGAAATGACCGGCATGTTCCGCGGCGCGGTCGCTTGCCCAGCCCGGGTGATAGGGTTCTTTCCAGTCGGTCTTGCCGGTGATGCGGTGATATTTCAGACCGGTGAACGTCGGGATGCCGGCGTGATGCAGTTTTTGGATGTGAGGCTCATGCACGTCGAAGCCGGCATCTCGGTAAAATTCTCGGTAGACGGGATCGCCCGGATAGCCTTCTTCCGCCGCCCAAACTTGCTTGCTTGATTCGTAATCGCGCCCGAACGCCGCCGGTCCTTCCGGGGTGCGAATGGGACGGTGCACACCGTACTTTGGACGCGGGTCGGCATTCAGCAGGCCGTGCGAGTCAAGAATGAAATACTCGATGCCGAATTCGCGCAGCAGGCGGTCCACGCCCGGTTTGTAACCGCACTCCGGCAGCCAGATGCCGCGTGGACGTCGACCGAGAATTCGCTGATGTGTGCGTACCGCCATGGAAAGCTGGGCATAGAGACTTTCCTCATTCACGGCGAGCAGGGGGAAGTACCCGTGAGTGGCGCCGCATGTGAGAATGTCAATGTGACCGGCTTCCATCAAGGCGCGAAAGGAACGGGTCACGTCAAGGCGATCCTTTTCCACGAAACGGTGGCGCAAACGCGTGTGTAAATCGCGATAGTACATCACCACGGGATGGAAGTTGGCATCGCCCTCGGTGCGGCGGCGTTCACCTTCCAGTGCCTCGAGGCGCTCATCGAGATAACGCACATAGCGATTTTGGAGCAATGGATCGGTCATCATGGAGAGCAAAGTCGGCGTGAGCGACATGGTTACGCGGAAATGCACGCCGTCACGCGCCAAGCCTTCAAAGACATCGAGCAACGGAAGGTACGTTTCGGTCATGGCCTCGAAGAACCAGTCTTCCTCGAGAAAGCGGTCGTGCTCCGGATGACGCACGAACGGCAAATGCGCGTGCAGGACGAGCGCGAAATAACCTTTGGGATTCACCGCAGAATTATTAGCTGCTTATACCGCCCGGCCAGGCAAGACGGTCCGAAGAGGGGGCACCCGGCGCGCCGCCGGGACTGCTGATGGAGGCGGCCCAACCCAGGCGCGGGCCGCGCACGTAGCCGCCCGCGCGGCGGTACATGGCGCGGAACTGTTCTTCGCTCACCCACCATAAGCGGTCGGTGCGGTCGGAAGCATACAGGCTCGGGATGCGAGCTATACCACGCCGCGTGGCGGTCACAAAGCGTCCGCCTGGTTCATAATAACCGAGTTGCAAGTAGATAGTGTCGAAATCGGCGGAATCATCCAGGTGAAAATACCAGTGGCCGCGGATATCCGGCAGCGTAATTTCATCGATGATCTCGAAGGCGTCACGGGCAATGCGTCCGATCCGGAGTTTGAGTGATGGCGGTTTAGGGCTTGAATTTGGCGGCATGATCCAATAGCCATGCAACACGCCCGGTTTCTGTGGCAGCAGGCATAGCGTCGGTTCAGAGACCGGCGGCAAGTTGTCGATATCTTCATAGAGGTCCGCCGATTCATCGCGCGGCACCGACGTGCCGGGAAGAACGGTAGCGTATTTCGCACTTTCCACCTGCTCTTCATCCACGTGTTCTCGGTGGGTGTCAGTAATCCACTCCCATTTTGGCGTCAAGAGCGGAGCCGGAGAGATAAATGTTGTCGTACGCGTGACTGGTGCAGCTTTCTGCTCTTTATGGGTGCGAGGACGCTTTGATTTTTCAGCGATTTTAGCAGATGGCTTACCGGATGTTGCCACAGTTTTATTTGGTGCGGTCCTACCTGCTTGTTCTATGCCAGCCGGCTTTTCTCCGCCGCGGCGGGATAAAAGCTTCTCTAGTTCACCGCGTGACAACCGGGAATATCCCCGCAGACCGCGGGAACGCGCCAAGGTGCGTAGTTCCTTGAGATTTTTCTTCGACTTGGTGGATTTCAGCGATCCAGGCATAACTCATAATTCCGGCTGGCGAACATCCACAATGTTTCCACTCTGAGCCGGAATTGTAAAGGCCGTTTGTTCTCGGGAGATGGTGGAGATACATGATGTCGTCACTTGGGATGGGATTTCTTGATATCCGTCAATGCCGTGATACGCCTGCCACGTCACAATATTCAACGAACGGGCAGGCAAATTCTGAATGTTTCGTGCGATGGCAAGGCGGCGAAACGGTGATAAATCAGTGATATTGCGAAATTGCCCGTGAACAAGGATCAGCACGGGCATGACTGAGAAAGCCGACTTAAACACGGCGAGAAAGCAGAAGGAAAGGAATTTCGACTGACTTGCCTCTGCCTGCGGCCGTGTAGGCAATCAAACCGATGCCTGTGGCGCAAAAATTTCTCTCGCTGCGATCAGGATCAGGGAGATTCCTGAAGTTGCGGCATTGGCCAGGCGAAGGAGGTGCCATGTTTCTCAGGCATGTTTCCAGCGGTGATGTTGTAGAAGTGATGGACGTCGAAGCTCTTTTAGATCCGTTCAGGAACGAATTCAAGGGGAGATTCCATGCGGGCGAGGAAATGCCGGATCCAACCGGTTTCCGCAAATCTGATATGATTTTTCTCTCCGGCGAGCGTCTCCCGCGATGTTGGGTCGACCCACATTACAAGGAGCGAAAAATCTGAAATCAAGGTATTCTTATCTTACTAAAGAGGGCATGATTTCCGGGCAAGGGGTTATGCCCGCCTGCGACAATGCACCAGAAGGGAGCAA
>DATCZH010000014.1:0-14876 GCA_036526015.1 Sulfuricaulis sp. | reverse complement strand
AAGTACCGGACACAATACCTTACCTCGCAGATCTTCCTTCGGTGGCTGCCAGTCGATATCGAAAAAATCAGCGTAGGCAGACGATTGACCGTTTTCCAGGACGTCCATCCACCAGTGGTTGTCATCACCCCCCACGCCCATGTGGTTTGGAACGATGTCGAGTACCTGCCCCATCCCATGTTCATGCAGTGCTTGCACAAAGCGATCAAAATCCTCGGGGCTGCCGACCTCCGGATTGAGAGAGTTATGATCGACGATGTCGTAGCCATGCTGACTTCCCGCGCGCGCCTTGAGATACGGCGAGGCATAACAATGACTGATGCCAAGACGGTGCAGGTAGGGAACGATGGCGGCCGCTTGGATGAAGGTGAAGTCACGGTGGAACTGCAGGCGGTAGGTGGCGGTTAGGACGGTCGCAGCCGGGCGCTGCCTGGCAGGAGCCGGAGCCGGTGAGCGATGCGCGCGCAATAACGCCGTGAGTTCGCGCCAGCGAGCATCTTTCGGTAAATCCTCGATGTCGAGCATGATCCGGTATCGCCAGTTGGGTCGTTCGGTCGAGGTACCTGGTAAATTGACCTGGCGCCGCTGTCCCAGCACGTCCTCGAGCTGAACCAGCATGATTTTCGACGGGGCGTGGGCGAGATAATCGTGAATCGCGCACGCCAGTTTCGGCGTCATCTCCGGGCTCGAAACCGGATGTACGGTAAGACCAGCTGGCAGCAGTTTTTCGCGATCTAGCGCCAGCAGCAGACGTGCGCGATCTTCAGCGCGCGCGATCACCTGCCGGTTCCGGTCTGCCTCGGATGGATAATGATTGAGCGCCGCGCGTTCCACCAAGTCATCACCATGCCAAAAACCGGCCAAGGTCGGCAGATCATGAGTGCTGATGGCCACCAGGGCTTGCGCCGGGTAGGTTACCGGCAACCGGAAGTCCCCCTTTTCATCTTTCTCAAAATACAGCAAACGGTAGGAAAGCACGCCGAGCGCCGCCAGCTTGGTGCGCACCTCTTCCGGAACGGTGCCCAGATCCTCGCCCACCACGAGGCAGTTATTACGCTGGCTTTCGAGGGCGAGAATGCCCAGCAGATCATCGAAAGGATATTGCACATAGGTACCATCAGCCGGTCCACCCTCCTCCGGCACCCAGAACAAGCGCATGAGCCCCATGACATGATCGATGCGCAGAGCCCCACTGTTGCGCATGTTCGCGCGGAGAGTGGCGATGTAGGGCGCGTAGGCAGATTCTCGCAATTCGTCCGGATTCCACGGTGGCAACCCCCAATTTTGTCCGTTAAGGTTGTAATCATCTGGCGGTGCGCCGATGCTCACGCGTGCCACGTAAAGCAATTGGTTCGCCCAGGCTTCGGCGCCGGCACGGTCCACACTGATCGCGAGATCCTGGTAAAGGCCCACACCCAGTCGCAACTCCATCGAGCGCCGGCCACAGGCGGCTAATTGTTCGTCGGCCTGCCATTGCAGGAATTGATAGAACTCGACGCGGTCCCGGTGCTCTTCGGAAAATTGTTTGACTTGAAGTGAACGCGGGTCTCGGTACGGCTCGGGCCATACCGGCCAGCCCCAGATTGATGGATCCTGTGAATGAAATTTTTCCTGCAAGGCCTCGTACAATGCATGCCGGTGCAGCGCCTCGCCCTCGCGCTCGCAAAAGGCTGTGAAGGCACGGGCACGTTCCGTGCGACGTGCGGCATGCTGCGTGCGAAAATGTTCGAAAACCTCCTCCAGGACCGGCCACTTCATGGCCGCGACTCCGGGATAATCAACCAGTTCCGTCGCGCGCAGGGCCTGCAATCGCGCCTGGAAATCCGAGGCGGTAACTTTCCGCCGAGCCGGCTCGCACTCGGCGTACTCGGGAATCGCTTCGACATCTATATACAGAATGTTCAGGAACAACCGGCTCGAAGGACTGTAGGGACTGGCATGTGGCGGATTGTGGGGAAACAGCGCGTGCAGCGGATTAAGCCCGATAACGTTGGCGCCGTTAGCGCCACATTCCTCGACGAGTCGGTATAAATCGGTGAAGTCGCCAATACCCCAGTTGCGCCGCGAACGTACAGCGTACAGTTGCACCGCCGGTCCCCAGACTTTCCCATCGCCGAAAAGTGCGGGTGGCTGGAAACAGGTGTTGGGCGCCGCGATGAGCAACATGCTTGCGGTTTTTTCCCCGTGCCTCGCCTCGAAGCGGTGATAACCGGATGGCAGCGATTCCGTTAGTGTCAAACGGTATCGGGCGATGGCCGTGCCGTCGACGACATACTCTTCCTGGTTTACCAGATCAGTTGGCTGAATTTTTCCCTGCACCATGCCGCCATCTTCGAGGTGCAGCGTCCATTCAAATGCTGTACCGGACTGGGCCGTTGGCAGCATGATGTCGACACTCCACGATGTTGCCGCCGCACGCACCACCTGGCCCGGTGGCAGCAGACGTTGCCAAGCGCGTCGATCAAGCGCCGCCAGCGCCTCCTGCCGGTGCGCCTCATCTTCAGCATGGATGCCGAGAGCCATGAGCAAGGCGCTCGCTGATTGCGGGGAGACAGTGTGTGTTTTGCCCCAGATATCGATGTAGGCAGTATCGATGCCAAAATCACGACAAAGACGTTCGAGCGTTTCCGGATCGTTCATGCCCGACCTCCCCTACCGGCATCCAGGAACCACCATACCGACCATGGAGGCAGGGTATTATCAAAGTCGGTCGTTGTTCCGGATGGCAGATGATATAGCACTCTTTCGCCCGGCCGGGCGACATCTGTGATCGTTTGTTCTCCCATGTTGGCCAACAGGATCAGCATAGTGCCGTCCGCCAGCTGCCAGTGGGCGCGCAAGCCGCGGTCGTCGAGCGTTTCATATTCAGCGTTTCTGGCCGACAGGTTGCGCAACCGCGGGACGATTTCGCGCGCGCGCAGGCCTAGCAACTCCCGGTGGAATCGAAGCCAAGTCTGTGCCGTTTCGGTCCGTAAGCTTTCTCGATCAAGACGGGTGCGCAGAAAGGTCTTTTCGTCATTGGGGTCTGGAATGCGAGCACGTGCGTTTTCGTCGCTGAATTCGGGGAAGCGCGCGAACTCATTACGTCTACCTTCCGTCACCGCGGCCGCCAGCTCTGGACCGAAATCACAGAAAAAAAGAAATGGCTGTAGCGCGCCCCACTCCTGCCCCATGAACAGCAACGGTGGCGAAGGCGCCAGCAACAGAATCGCCGTGGCCGCGCGCGTGGCGGCCTCCGGCGCAATTCGGGTAATACGCTCGCCCATGGCACGGTTCCCGATTTGATCGTGATTCTGCAAGAAAGACACAAACGCCGAGGCCGGCAGATGGCGCGAAGTTTCTCCGCGACGCGCGCCGTGACGGTAACGCGAAAGATCATCCTGGTAGGCGAAACCCTCGGTAAGACATCGACCCAGATGGTGCACCGGATGGTCGGCGAAATCTTCGTAATATCCACCCTGCTCGCCGGTAGTCAGCACATGAAGCGCGTGATGGATGTCATCGTTCCACTGGGCGACATACCAGCGCGGGTGATGAGCAACATCCCTCTCGAGATAACGCGCAGCGTTGTGTTCGTTTTCGAGCACCAGATGCACTTGGCGTGTCGCGCCCGGCCCGGTTAGGACGGCCTGTGCGATGTCCTGCAGAATATCAGGCCGGGAATCATCGATGATGGCGTGTACCGCATCCAGCCGCAGGCCATCGATGTGATACTCCTCGATCCAGTAAAGCGCATTGTGGATGAAAAAATCACGCACCGGACCGCTGTCTGATCCGTCAAAATTGATGGCAGCGCCCCACGGCGTGTGATGCCGGTCGGTGAAAAAAGCCGGGGCATAGAGATGCAGGAAATTCCCATCCGGCCCAAAATGGTTGTAAACCACGTCGAGAAACACCATAAGACCACGCGCATGCGCGCTTTGGACCAGGTCTTTGAGCTCATCCGGCGTGCCGTAGATGCTGTCCGGCGCGAACGGCAACACACCGTCATATCCCCAGTTGCGCCTGCCGGGAAAATCCGCCAGTGGCATCAGCTCGATGGCCGTGATGCCCAGATTGACAAGTTCATCGAGACGCTGTTTCACGCCGGCATACGTGCCGGCTTCTGAGAATGCACCGACGTGCAATTCATAAATCACGGCTTCTTCCCAGGGGCGTCCGCGCCATGAGGCGTCTTTCCATTCCCATGCCCCAGGATCGACCACCTGGCTGGGTCCATGCACATCGTGTGGCTGGAAGCGCGACACCGGATCGGGAACACGTTGATCACCGTCGATGCGATAGCGGTACAGTGTTCCTTCTTTGGCCTGATCCGTGGTAATGCTGAACCATCCGTCTGCTTCCTTTTTCAGTGGCAACAAGATTTCCTTGGGCGAATCATCCAGGCACAATTCTACGATGCGGGCGCCTGGTGCCCATAATCGGAAGCGCCAAGCGCCGTCTGATTGACGTTCGGCGCCAAAAGGCATGGAATGCTGTCGCTTCACACAGGCTCCGTGGCCTGTTTCTGGCGACGTTGTTCGAGCGCGACCTGCAGCTTGTCGAATGGTTCGATGAATTTATTTACTCCCTCTTCTTCCAGTTGTTGTGCCACGGTTTCCAGATCAATGCCACGCTTGGCCAAACCGGTGATAGTGTCATCGGACTGTTTGAGTTCGTGCTCCAGACGCAACGCCGGATCGCCGTGCTTGCGGTAGGCATTCAGCGTTTCCGGCGGCAAGGTGTTGACCGTATTGGGCCCAATCAGGGCTTCGACGTATTTTACGTCGCTGTAAGTCGGATCCTTGGTGCCGGTACTGGCCCACAACAATCGCTGCGACTGTGCGCCTTGTCCGGCGAGCCGGTGCCAGCGCTCCGACTTTTCCATTTCTTTCCAGATCTGGTACGCACGGCGCGCATAAGCAATGGCCGCCGCACCGCGCAAGGTCGAAGCAGAAGGGTCTTTGCTTCCGATGGCATCAAGACGCTTGTCCACCAGCACATCGATACGGCTGAGGAAAAAGCTCGCCACCGAGGCCACCGAGGACAATGGTATTCCCGCCTTCACACGATCTTCCAAACCACTCAGCCAGACATCCAGCACTTCACGATAGCGTGCCAGACTAAACAACAACGTCACATTAACATTGATGCCCTTGGTGATGAGTTGCCTTACCGCCGGCAGCCCCTCCCGCGTCCCGGGGACTTTGATCATGAGATTGGGCCGGTGCAACCTTTCCCACAGTCGCACGGCTTCCTTCACGGTCTTGTCCGTGTCGTAGGCCAGATGCGGCGAGACCTCGATGCTCACATAGCCATCGCGTCTTTCGCTGCGCTCGTATACCTGTAAAAACAAATCGGCTGCGTGTCCGATATCTTCGAACACGATAGTTTCGTACATTTCCGTGGCATTTCGTGCGCCGCGCGCCAGCCGGGCGATCTCCGCGTCGTAATCCTCGTGGCCGGTGATGGCCTTTTCAAAAATGGCGGGATTCGACGTGATGCCCGCCAAGCCGTCACGCTTGATCAAGTGCGCCAATTCGCCGCTCTCGAACATTCCACGTTCGATGTAGTCGAGCCAGATGCTTTGGCCCAGTGACCTGATGCGCAGTAAGGGATTGGTAGTCATGCGATGTTCCTCATGGATGATGTCATGGCTTGCTCACGGTAATCGGCAGTCCCGAGGCTGACAGGCGCTGATGGTTCAAAGAGAATGTCGCCTCGAAGGCGCTGAAAAAATCCAGATGTTGCTCGATCAATCGGCTCATGAGAAACCGTTGGCGCACGGTATCGCGCGCACGGCGTCCGATTTCCTCCCGTCGCCCGGGATCCTGCAGCAGTTGTATGAGGCGCTGCGCCGCCGTCTCCACGGAAGCAGCGAGGAAACCATTGATACCATCCTCGATCTGGTGGCGGATGCCGCCGCAGTTGCCCCCGATAACGGCGGCACCCTTCCACATCGCCTCTGTGACTGTGAGTCCGAATCCTTCACGCAGCGATTTCTGCATCACCACGGCGGCATGTCGCTGTAGCGCGTTCACCAGCGCGCTGTCCTCGGCGGTGAGAATGATGATGCGCTCCTCTTTGCTGGACAGGAGAGATTCAAATACTTCTTGTCCTTCAGGATCATCGGTCGCCACGTTACCCAGCAACACCAGGGTGGCATCGACCTCCGCGCGCGCGAGGTTAAATGCCTGGATCACCCCCTCCGGATCTTTCCAGCGGTCAAAGCGCGACACCTGGACCACGATCGGCAGATCATCGGGAATCCCGTAGTGTTCGAGCCGGTCCTTGATCTCAGCGGCTCCCATCTCGGCGTTTTTGAGCGAGAACGGGTTGATGGCCGGCATGATAGACACCTGTGGCGGAGCGATGCGCTGCGCGTACTCGGGCAACGACAGGATCACCGCGTCGTACTCGTCGATGAAGCCGCGCAGGTATCCCCAGATCTCGGGATTGGGTTGCGAGAGATCGATATGGCAGCGCCACACCCAGGGACAGGTGCGACGGTAATGATGAATGAGTGGCAGAGGCTGGGGATCGTGGACCACCACCACGTCGTAGCCCGTCAGGTCCATGCGCAACGCGTTCTGGACCACAATTTCCTCGTAGACCTCCTTCTTCAGCTCCGTGAGGTTGATCTCCGCGCCCTGCAGGGCGTTATGGATTTTCTTGGTCACGTTAAAAAAATCAGGACTGCCCTGGATCAGGCGCCAGTCGGCCTTGATCCCGAGGCTGCGCGCAAGCAGCGTGGCCGACGACAGCGTCTCGGCCACGCCACCGCCATAGAATGTTGAACTCAGGTGCAACACACGCAGATCTCGCAGCCGGTGCGCCTTGTGCAGGATCCGCTCCAGGGCCTCGTCGCCGATCAGCGGTGCGTAGTCCTCGATGTTGACATGCCAGGAATGCTTTTTCACGGCGCCTCGCCTCAATACGGCCATTTCCAGTCACGCACTTCGGGCATGTCCTGCCCGTGCCGTGCGATGTATTCGCGATGCCGGATGCGCTTGTCACGCATGCGCTGTTTCAGGTACGCGGCGCGGGATCCGAGGCTCGGGACGCGATCGATGACATCCGCCACCAGATGGAAGCGGTCGAGATCATTGCGCACCACCATGTCGAACGGTGTCGATGTGGTGCCCTCCTCCTTGTATCCACGCACGTGCAGATTGGGGTGGTTCGTACGCCGGTAAGTGAGACGGTGGATCAGCCAGGGATAGCCGTGATACGCAAAGATGATCGGCTTGTCGATGGTGAACAGCGTATCGAAATCCTTGTCCGACAGGCCGTGTGGATGCTCTTCGCGCGGTTGCAGGGTCATGAGATCAACCACGTTGACAACGCGCACCTTGAGATCGGGCTGGTGTTTACGCAACAGGTCCACGGCTGCCAAGGTTTCCAGCGTGGGCACGTCACCAGCGCAGGCCATGACCACGTCCGGATCCGTCCCCTCGTCATTACTGGCCCACTCCCAAATGCCAATGCCTTTGGTGCAATGCGTCACGGCGGCATCCATGTCGAGCCATTGCGCCTCCAGTTGCTTGCCGGCCACGATCACGTTGATGAAGTCGCGCGATCGCAGACACTTGTCGGTCACATACAGCAGGCTGTTCGCGTCCGGTGGCAGGTAGACCCGGATGACGTCCGCTTTCTTGTTGACCACGTGATCAATGAACCCTGGATCTTGATGGGAAAAGCCGTTGTGATCCTGGCGCCAAACATGCGAGGTCAGCAGGTAATTAAGCGAGGCAATCGGTTGGCGCCAGGGAATTTCACGCGAGACCTTGAGCCATTTCGCGTGCTGGTTGAACATCGAATCGACGATGTGGATGAAAGCCTCGTAGCAGGAAAAAAAACCGTGCCGACCGGTCAGGAGGTAACCCTCCAACCAGCCTTGGCAGGTATGCTCGCTCAGGATTTCCATCACCCGGCCATCGGCCGCGAGATGATCGTCTTCGGGCAGGGTATCGGCCAGCCAGGTTCGTCCGGTAACCTCCAGCAGTGCGCCCAGCCGGTTCGAAGCGGTTTCATCCGGCCCCATCACACGAAAATTACCCCGCTCCAGATTGAGCCTCATGACATCGCGCAGGAAATTTCCCATGACCCGGGTCGCCTCCGCCCGTGACTGACCCGGTTTCAGGACCTCCACGGCGTAGTCGCGGAAATCCGGTAGGCGCAGGTCTTTCAGCAGGATACCGCCGTTGGCGTGCGGATTCGCGCCCATGCGCCGGGTTCCGGTCGGTGCGAGCTCCGCGAGTTCCGGCCGCAGCGCACCGATTTCATCGAACAGTTCCTCCGGGCGGTAGCTATTCATCCACTGTTCCAGCAGATGGATATGTCCGGGTTTTTCCGCCATTTCTGAAAAAGGCACCTGGTGCGAGCGCCAGTGGTCTTCGGTTTTCTTGCCGTCAACTTCTTTCGGTCCGGTCCACCCCTTAGGCGTGCGCAACACAATCATGGGCCAGCGCGGCCTTGTAACAGAACCAGTGGCGCGCGCCTGGGCCTGGGATGCCTTGATCTCACTAATGACTGTATCGAGGACGAGCGCCATTTGCTGGTGCACGAGTTGCGGATCTGCGCCTTCGACAAAGTACGGTTTGTAACCGTAGCCAATGAAAAGGCTTTCAAGCTCATCACGGCTGATGCGCGCCAAGATGGTTGGATTCGCAATCTTGTATCCATTCAAATGCAGGATCGGCAGCACCGCCCCATCGTGTATCGGATTGAGAAATTTGTTCGAATGCCAGGCAGTGGCGAGCGGCCCGGTTTCAGCTTCGCCGTCACCGACCACGCAGGCGACGATCAGGTCCGGATTGTCAAAGGCCGCGCCGAAGGCGTGGGAAATGGCATAACCGAGTTCACCGCCCTCATGGATCGATCCGGGTGTTTCGGGGGCGACATGGCTTGGAATTCCACCCGGAAAGGAGAATTGCCGAAACAGCTTCTTCATTCCCTCGGCATTTCGTTGAACATCCGGGTACACCTCGCTGTAGCTTCCCTCGAGCCAGGTGTTCGCGACCAACCCGGGTCCGCCGTGCCCGGGGCCGGTAATATAAATCATATTAAGGTCATCCCTCTTGATGACACGGTTCAGATGCGCATAAATGAAATTGAGCCCCGGCGTGGTGCCCCAATGGCCCAGCAGCCGCGGTTTGATGTGCTCCAGCGTAAGCGGAATCCGGAGCAGCGGGTTGTCGAGCAGGTAAATCTGCCCGACCGAGAGATAGTTGGCCGCGCGCCAGTAGGCATCAAGACGGTGCAGTTCATTCGCTGAAAGCGGCTTCTCGCTTTCCCCACGGGAAGGTTTCATGCGCGCCGGAGCGGCCGTTGCGTGTTGTGCCATGTTGCACCTCCTTCGTCTACAGCCTGTTCAGGATCTGGCGGTGGCAACCAGTGCTGCTTGTGCCAGTACCCGGGCTTCGTTGACAGGAATCACCCAAACCTCCGCGCGGCTGTCCACGTGGCTGATACGTTGTTCTTTGCCGGCGATGAAGACATTTATCCCGGGATCGAGACAGATGCCGGCCCACTCCATGTTCTCGAAAATCCGCTCACGAATCTCTGGGGCATTTTCGCCTACGCCTCCGCCGATCAGGACCGCATCCACACCGCCGAGCACGGCTAGGTAGGCCCCAATGTATTTCCGGATTCGGTAGCAATACAGATCCACCGCCCGGTGTGCGCGAGGATCGCCTGATTCAAGCAATTCTCGCATGTCGCCGCTGAGACCGGAGACGCCCAGCAAACCGGAGGCGTCGTTGAGCAGGCGCTCGGTGTCCTGCGGCGAAAGGTTTTCCCGTTGCTGCAGGTGGGTGATCAACCCCGCATCGATGTCACCGCTGCGGGTAGCCATGACCAGCCCCTCCAACGGCGAAAAGCCCATCGAAGTGTCCTTCACGCCGTCCTTGTCCGTGGCGGTGATCGAGCATCCCGCGCCGAGCTGCAGCGATATGACACGTTGTCCTTGCGCATCACCGGAGTGCCGTTCCCGCCAGCGGCGCCACATAGCCTCATGCGCCAGGCCGTGAAAACCATAACGACGCAGGTGATGCCGTTCTGTCATCTCGGCCGGAACCGCATAGATTCGTGCTACTTCCGGAAGCCGTGCGTAATAGGCTGTGTCGAAAACAGCCACCTGTTTTACTGCAGATCCCAATGTTTCGCGACAGATACGTATCCACCGCAAAGCTACCGGGTTATGCAATGGCGCGAGCGGTGCGAGTCTGTCGATTTCCGCTTCCACCCCGGGGTCGATCAAAGTGGGGTGTTGCATGCTGTCACCACCGTGTACCACGCGGTGCGCGACGAGAACGACTTCGGAAAGAGCGTGCGCCTGAATAAACTGACGCAATACTTCCGTTGCTTCCGTTGCCTTGTCCAAACTCGACTCATGACGCGCATATGCTATCTGCTCCATCCGGTGTTCCGCCGCGGCTTCAAAGGCAACGAGACGGATGGACGAACTCCCGGCATTGACCGTCAGAATCTTCACCTTCTGCATTCCTTGGTGCGCCGCTACATTTGCCGTTTGCTCACGTCAGGCAAAAAAACACTATACCGCGCCTGTGTCACTGCTTATTGATATCGATCAATTCTTTCAGGCATTGCTCACCCGTGCTGAATTGCATAAACGTTCAACTGTTCCCACCGATTCACTTGATCGACTGTCGACTGCCGTGCAAGTTGAGTTATTCTTGGCTCTGCTCACCGTGGACAAGTCATGACAAACGGGTGAGCGGGTAGACATGAACAATTATTTCCGGCGTCTGGTGCCAGGCCTCCAGGGCCAGTGACCTTCGATACCGTATTCAAGGGTGAAGCTGAGAAAGGCGCGTATCAGCACAATCACTCCTCATACCGCCACGCTTTCAAACGAATGCGAAACGGCTACGGTGCGGATGATGTCCCCGGCGATCAAGAACTCGAGCCCCAGGATAATCACTTTTCCCAATTTGCGACGATACTCGCCATACACGGCTGATTTTTCGGCTTCACGCCACTGCGTGAATACCCACGTCGTGGCCAGCGCGAAACCCGCCAGAATCGTGAAAACCCCAATCGCTTCCATGATGACCGCTGATTGGCCAAACAGTTCCTCGAGTGTGTGCATATCACCCTCACTGTCGAGACCATCATCGTTTGCGCCGTAGGGACAGACAGCCATGCAGCAACCAACTGAGGGCCATGCCGATCGCCAGTACAATCAGGATCATCAGCGCCCTGGACATGGACATGGTCCAGAACAGAAACCGGATTTCTACCACGGTCGTGCTCTGAAAAATGAACACGGTGACCATCACGGAAATCAGTAACGCCAGAATGAGTTTGAATGACACAAGTTGATTCCAGTCTGCTATTTTCTGTCCGAGGTTCCGGGGTCCATTTCGCGCATGAGCACAAAGGAACGCCCCTGCAATGGATAGGTGTACATACCTTCAAATGTTCCGTCGCACATGAGCCCGGCTTCATGGCTGGTGTCCAGCTCCATTTTCCACAGCTTCCCCGGATGATAAGCCGGCAAGACAAATCCTATTTCGTCATGGTGCGCGTTGATGAGAATCAGGAAGTTCGCATCCGTGATGGCTTGGCCGCGGTCGTCATACTCATTCAGTCCGGCTCCGGCGAGAAACAGGCCCAGACAACGAGCGAAAGACTGTTGCCATTCCTCGTCGGTCATCTCGCTCCCATCGGGCTTGAGCCAGACGATGTCTTTGATTTCGCTGCCACGAATCTGGCGTCCTTGAAAGAAAGAACGACGGCGGAACACGGGATGTCGTTGGAGAATCTGGATGATGTGCCGAGTGAATTCAACCAATTGGCGGTCATCTGGTTTGAGGTCCCAGTTGATCCAGTTGAGTTCATTGTCCTGGCAATAGGCATTGTTGTTGCCGCCTTGAGTGCGCCCCATCTCGTCTCCCGCCAGCAGCATGGGCACACCTTGTGAAAAGAAAAGCGTCGCCAGAAAATTGCGCTTCTGCTGGGCGCGCAGTGCCTTGATCGCCGGGTCGTCGGTCGGACCCTCAACCCCGCAATTCCAAGACAGGTTGTGATCGTGGCCGTCACGGTTGTTTTCGCCGTTGGCCTCGTTGTGCTTGTCGTTGTAACTGACCAGGTCGTGCAGCGTGAATCCGTCATGTGCTGTTATAAAGTTGATGGAGGCGTACGGCCGACGGCCGCTGTGCCCATACAGGTCGCTGGAGCCGGTGAGGCGATAAGCCAGCTCGCCGATCACACTGCCCTCGCCTTTCCAATAGGCGCGCACCACGTCGCGGTATTTGCCGTTCCATTCGGTCCAGCCTACTGGGAAATTGCCAACCTGGTATCCGCCCTCGCCCAGGTCCCAGGGTTCTGCGATGAGTTTCACCTGGGATAAAACTGGGTCCTGGTGAATGATGTCGAAGAAGGCGGACAGTCGGTTGACCTCGTGCAACTCGCGCGCCAGCGCCGAGGCGAGATCGAACCGGAAGCCGTCCACGTGCATTTCCAGCACCCAGTAGCGCAGGCTGTCCATGATAAGCTGCAACACGCGCGGGTGTTGCATGTTGAGGGTGTTGCCGCAACCGGTAAAGTCCATGTAATAGCGCGGGTCATCCGCGTTCAGGCGGTAATAGGCCTCGTTGTCGATGCCGCGGAACGAAAGCGTGGGTCCCAGGTGGTTGCCTTCGGCAGTGTGGTTATACACCACGTCTAGAATGACCTCGAGGCCGTTCGAGTGCAGCGTCTTGACCATGGTCTTGAATTCGCTGACCAGGCCGGTGGCGGAGTAGCGCATGTCCGGGGCGAAGAAGCCGATCGAGTTGTATCCCCAGAAATTGCGCAGGCCTTTTTCAACCAGGTGACGCTCGTCCACGTAGGTGTGCACCGGCAAGAGTTCGACCGCGGTCACGCCCAGGTACTTGAGATGCCGGATTACCGGCTCGGTGGCGAGCCCGGCGTAGGTGCCACGCAGGGGTGGGGGCACCCGTGGATGATTCTGGGTGAATCCCTTGACGTGAAGCTCGTAGATGATGGTTTCATGCCAGGGTGTGCGCGGCAATATGTCGCCGCCCCAAGTAAAGGCCGGATCGATGACCTTGCACTTGGGAACTCCCGGGGCGTTGTTGCTACGATCGAACGATAGGTCCTCGTGCTTGTGACCGACGCGGTAGCCAAAATCGGCATTGCTCCATTTGACATGGCCCGCGATGGCCTTGGCATAAGGATCGAGCAACAGCTTGTTGTGATTGAAGCGTTTCCCGTTTTTGGGCTCGTAGGGACCGTAAACGCGATACCCGTACAACAGGCCGGGGCGCGCGTCAGGCAGATAACAATGCCAGACCAAGTCGGTTTGCCAGGACAGGGGTATGCGCGCGGTTTCGCGGTTCCCCCGTTCTTCAAACAGGCACAATTCCACTTTTTCGGCGTGTTCGCTGAACAGAGCGAAATTCACCCCTTCGCCGTCCCAGGTCGCGCCCAGAGGATAGGGCCTCCCCGGCCAGACCGGCATATTATTGTTCATGTGCGGATCATCCTAATTTCTCATTTCCTGCTGGCCTGACGCGCGCCAACTCGCGACATGCCGGCTCTCGCCGGGAATACCAAAAAAGATTTTATAGTGCTAGCCCTCCTTGTTTCCGGAAGAACCCTTTTTCGGCCACCAGCGTGCGAGCAGATCGCCAGCCGCCTTCTGCCCGCCGATCCCGAAGGCCAGCGCCAGCGCCAGGACAACACCGGCCAGCAGAACCATAAAGGTCTGTCGAATAATATCGGTTACCACATTCACCTGGTCGAGCGCGATCAGCACGACAAAAACCATGATGGCGTATTGCGCGATGCGGCCAAGAAGTTCTGCATCTTCCATTCCCACGTTCTTGCTGTAGGCGGAAACAAGCTGGGAAATGAAGCGGGCGAAATACAAGCCCACCGCCAGAATCAGCACAGCCACGACGACCTTGGGAATGAAGAGTACGATCTGGCTCACCAGCTCGGTGACATAGGTCAGGCCCAGACCGTTGAAGGCGACCATCAGCGTCAGAAGGATCACCAGCCAGTATCCCAGAATGCCCAAAACACCGGCCATACCGGCTTTAATACCACCTTGGCGCAGAAAACCGTCGATCCCGGCCTTTTCCGTGAGCACGTGGAAATTGATGGTCTGCAGACCCTTGACCACCACCAGTTTGATGAACTTCGCCAACAGCCAACCGGCGACAAGAATAATGATAGCCAACAGCAGTCTCGGCAAAAAAACTCCCAGTTGCGCGAGAAAGGCCCGTGCCGGCTCCAGCGCCAAACTTACCTGTTCCATAGGTCCTCCTTTTATGACATCGAAAAAAAACACGGCGGCAATCGTTCCGCCACCCCCACTTACCTTAACATCACGGGAGAAAGCTATTTATTAATTATACCGCGCACGGCACACCTGTCCGGCAGCAAACTTTCATTCCAGCAGGTCAGCTATCCCCAACAGCGGGATACGTACCCACGAGGGCCGGTTGTTCAGTTCGTAGCGCAGCTCGTAAAACGCTTTTTCAAGCATGAATAGACTTAACAATCCGCGTGCCTGATCCCAGTCAGAATAGATCCCGGCAATCCGCACATGCGCCTCATAGGATTGCAAGAAAGTGCGGGTGACTTCAGTTTCCCATTGCCCGATCGCCGTTTCGACCTGCACAGAATCCTCCGATTGCTCGGCGGTTATGTGAGACGCGGCGGTGTAGGCCGCATAATTGAAGGAGCGCACCATCCCCGCGACATCCCGCAACGGCGAATGTTTGCGACGCCGTTCGTCCAGCGAGCGCGCCGGCTCACCCTCGAAATCAATAATGACAAAATCGTTCTGTCGCAGTAGCACCTGGCCGAGATGATAATCTCCGTGATAGCGGATTTTCAGGGACTCCAGACCCTCGGGGACG
>DATCZH010000013.1:0-5298 GCA_036526015.1 Sulfuricaulis sp. | reverse complement strand
CAATCTACCATCGCAGAACCTGCACATCATGCACTCACACAATGAGGGCACAACGCTCGCTAGCAGCTACGCGGCGTATGACGAGGCGCCGCGCGAGATTCATCTCGCGCCGATCCAGACCGTGGTCAAGATGCACACCCGCATCCCGGCGCTATATTCGACCCACCACAACCAACTCGAAATGCAGTTGAGCCTTGCTGCTGAATGGATGTATGAAAGCAAGGAGAACCTGATCTTCAATCATCCGGACTGGGGTCTGTTGAACTCGGTGGCGCCGCGCCTGCAGCTCAAGAGTGACGGTGGCCCGACGCCGGATCTGCTCGACGACATGCTGAGCCGCATCTGGAAGGTGCCCGACGTGTTCGTGATGCACCCGGAGGCGATCGCTGTGTTCGGCCAGACCTGCAGCAAGATGGGCATCACGCTTGAAACTACCGAATTCAACGGCGGACACTTCATCACCTGGCGCGGGTTGCCGATCCTGCCCAGCAACAAGGTATATCTCACCGATGGCAAGGGCACTCAACTGCAGGACCGCAAGGCCGGTGCATCAAAAACTAATGTGCTCTTGCTGCGTATGGGCGAGGATAAGCAGGGTGTTATCAGCCTCTATGCCGCCGGCACCGAAGGTACTCCGCGCTTCCCGTTCATTACCGTCGACTTCATGGGCATTTCCGATGAGTCCGTGGCGTCGTACCTGATGACCATGTATGCCGCCATTGCGGTGCTGACGGCCGGCGCGCTTTGCAAGGCCGAGGTGACCATCTAACCAGCCAGTAGGAGGAAACCATGAGCAATCCAGTCGAACCCTCGAGCGAAACGCTCGCGTCCGACCCGTTGCGCAGCGGGGAATTCGCCTACGGCCTTGCCGTGCCGGTAACCGGGGTATTCAATCCGGTCGAGGCGGCGCAGGCGCCGCCGGCCGCCGAGATCGAAGTGCCGGAAACGCCGATCGAACCGCCGCCAGTCGCGCCAGCGATACCAGAGGGCTGGGCGTCGTCACCGTGGATGAACCTGTCGTTCCTGTCCACGCCGGGCCACATTCCGATGCCGAGCCCGGAGTTGGCAGAAGCGACACAGCCACCGCCAGCGACAGCGGTCTCACCGCCCGCGCCATCTTCGCCGGACATTCGTCCAACGGAAGTCCCGGCGACGCCGGTCTCGCCGGGTGTGGCCGAAACCACCGCCGGGGAAGGGCACGATGTGGCCGCGCAGGCAGGCATGGCGCCGGAAGTTCCGGCCCCGTCGGCCATCGAGACACCGCCGGCACCGGTGGCAGCTCCTCCGGCACCGGTGAGTGGCGAGCCGAACGTGCAGGCGGGGCAGGTCCCGACGGCTGCGGCGACACCGGCCAGTGCGGCCGGCACGCCGCCGCCGCATCCGGCGCCCGAGGCGCCTGCGGCCGTGACTGCGCAAGTGCAGATGAGCCAGAGCATGGCCGACAAGATGGCGGCGGTCCTGCACGATGTGCTGCACGGCAAATCGGCACCGTAACGAGGTTGATGTCATAACGAAATAAGGCATGCAGTTCTGGCACGGGGCGGGCGCCCGCCCCGTGCACGGGATAGAGGAGACACTATGGCAGACGTACAAACCGGTACGGCGTCGAAGGGTGGTCAGAAGATCGACCACAGCGCAATGACCGTCAACCAGATATTCATCATTTCTCTTCCGGCCATTGGTTTCGTCATCAATTCACCCTGGCCACTGGTGTTCACGGCCTGCGTGATGCTGGTCGGGCTCGTGTTCCCGCCGCTTCAGCTGTTCACCGCAACTTACAAGTACATCGTCAAGCCGCTGGGGCTGATCAAGCCCCATGTCATTGTTGACGATCCGGCGCCGCATCGCTTTGCGCACCTGCTTGGCGGAATCTTCCTGCTCGTGGCCTGCGCCCTTTTGTTTCTGGGATACAGCACGATCGGGTGGATCTTTTGCTGGATCGTGATCGGGCTCGCGCAGCTCAACCTGCAGGCCAAATTCTGCGTCGGCTGCTTCATGTATCTGCATCTCAGTCGGGTAATCGCCACACATAACTAGGCAAACGGGAGACCACCATGATCGACATGACGCGACTGCTGATCGCAGTCGGTATCTTGGCCGTCTTTACGCTCCTCATTGGCTTGTGGAACTGGACGCACTTGCGCGTGGCGCGCTGGCGCACGCGCGGCCGCAAATGGCCGATCGAGGTATGGAACGGCAAGGTGACCCTGCTGTATTTCAGCACCAAGGACTGCGTGGTGTGCAAGTTCCAGCAAGTAAAGGAAGTAGCAGAGGTGCGTGCGGCCTTCCCGGAGGATACGCTCGACATCCGCAAGTTCGACGCACTGGAGCGTGCCGACATCGCCAAGCTATTCGGTGTCATGAACGTGCCGACTACGGTGGTGCTGGATGCACAGGGCGGCCTGCATGCCTTCAATGCCAATCTCGCAAAGTCCGTCGAGTTGATCGAGCAAATCCAGGGCGCACTCGGTGCCTGCAAACCGATCGAAAAGAAGGCCGCCCTACGCCCAGACGTTACGGAGAAGGTGGTTATCATCGGCTCCGGTCCAGCTGGTTGGACCGCGGCCATCTACGCGGCACGTGCACAGCTCGAACCGCTGGTTTTCGAAGGCGCTGGCGACAAGTTCATGATCCCCGGCGGCCAACTCATGTGGACCGGCGAAGTGGAAAACTTCCCTGGTTGGCCCGAAGGCATCAAGGGGCCGGATCTCATGGTCAAGCTGCGCGAACAGGCCGAACACTGGGGCACGCGAATTATCGGCACCGACGTTACACACATCGATGTTTCCACGAGGCCATTCAAGCTCACCGCCTCCGATGGCAGCGTCCTGACGTCGCATACCGTGATTGTCGCGACCGGCGCACGTGCCCGTTGGCTCGGGCTGGAAAACGAGGAGCGCCTGGCACGAGGCGGTGGTGGCGTTTCGGCGTGTGCCACTTGT
Source organism: Sulfuricaulis sp. (assembly GCA_036526015.1). GTDB lineage: Bacteria > Pseudomonadota > Gammaproteobacteria > Acidiferrobacterales > Sulfurifustaceae > Sulfuricaulis. The sequence continues at coordinate 2,356 of DATCZH010000013.1, read as the reverse complement.
GACGGACCGATGCCGATGTTTCGCAATCAGGTTGTGGCGGTGATAGGGGGCGGCGACACGGCTCTAGAAGAGGCCGTTCAGCTTACACATTTCGCGAGCCGCGTGCATGTAATCAACATCACACCGGATTTGACGGCCAGCAAGGTGATGCGCGAGCGTGCGCGCTCGAATGCGAAGATTGAATTCCACATGAACACGACCGTGACGGATGTCCTTGGTGATGACCGAGTGGAAAGTTTACGCGTGAAGAATGTCGTACAGAACACCGAGTCGACGATGCCGGTGAAGGGTATGTTCGTCGCCATCGGTCACAAGCCCAACACCGATTTTTTGAAGGGCGTGATCGAGCTCACTCCGCAGGGGTACGTGGTTGCGACTAAACCTTTCCGCACCAACACCAGTGTCGACGGCATTTTCGCTGCCGGGGACGTGATGGATCCATACTACCGGCAGGCGATCACATCGGCCGGCACTGGCTGCATGGCGGCACTCGATGCCGAGCGCTGGTTGATCGCACAGAACGTCAGCGAGTAACGAGCGACAGCTGCGCACGCCACTACACTGATTTGCGCGGCGCGGTGGACGAAACATTGCCGCTATGTCCGGAAGGTATTCAGATCAGGGGGAAGGCACAGCGAGGGAATGGTGGGCGATGCAGGGTTCGAACCTGCGACCCCTGCCGTGTGAAGGCAGTGCTCTACCGCTGAGCTAATCGCCCCGTAGGGAAAAACGAGCGCGGAAGTTTACTGCCTGCGGGGAATGAGCGTCAATTCAGCTGAAATTGGCGTTGATTTTCTTTACCATAGCCTTCGTCTCCAACCCGAAAATTATCTCCGTGACCATCCGCACACGATTTGCCCCGAGCCCCACCGGTTACCTGCACGTGGGCGGTGCGCGCACCGCGCTGTTTTCCTGGTTGTACGCGCGCAAGCATGGCGGCACGTTCATTCTGCGCATCGAGGACACCGACCTGGAACGTTCCACGGCTGAATCGGTGGACGCCATCCTTCAGGGCATGACCTGGCTAGGGCTGGAATACGACGAAGGCCCATTCTTTCAAACCAAGCGCTTTCCGCGTTACCAAGAAGTCATCCAGCAGATGCTGAAGGAGGGGCAGGCCTACCATTGCTACTGCTCGAAAGAACGCCTGGAGAAGATGCGTGCCGAGCAGATGGCGCGCAAGGAAAAGCCGCGTTACGACGGCATATGCCGTCACGGCGTTTCTAACCCGCCTGCCGGGATATCGCCGGTCGTGCGTTTCAAGAACCCACTTGACGGAGTAGTGGTGGTGGAGGATCTCATCCGCGGGCGCGTGGTATTTCAGAACAGCGAGCTTGATGATCTGATTATTGCCCGTGGTGATGGCTCGCCCACTTACAATTTCACGGTGATGGTGGACGACATGGACATGAATATTACACATGTCATCCGCGGTGACGATCATTTGAATAATACCCCGCGCCAGATGAACATGCTGAAGGCGCTCGGGTTTACCCCGCCAGTTTACGCGCACGTGCCGATGATCCTCGGGCCCGACGGTGCCCGTCTTTCCAAGCGTCACGGTGCCGTGAGCGTCATGCAGTACCGTGACGAGGGATATCTGCCCGAGGCTTTGCTGAATTACCTGGCGCGGCTCGGCTGGTCGCACGGGGACCAGGAGGTGTTTTCCATCGAAGAGATGATCAAGCTGTTTGATGTCACCAAGGTTCACAGCTCGGCGGCCGCATTCAATCCAGAGAAACTATTATGGTTGAACCAGCACTACATCAAGACCGGCGAACTCAAACACGTGGCGCATCACCTGAGCCATCACCTCGGGAAACTGGGTATAGACCCGAGCCAAGGGCCTGACTTGATGGAAGTTGTGAAGGCGCAACGCGAGCGAGCGAAGACGCTGGCAGAAATGGCAAGTAACAGCGCCTTTTTCTACAGGGATTTCGACAAATACGATGCCAAGGATGCCGCGACACATTTGAAGCCGGAAGCGGTGAAACCACTTACTCAGTTGCGTGAAAAGCTTGCGGCGCTACCGAATTGGGAAGCCCAAGCCATTCACGATGCCGTCAGTGGTGTCGCCGAGGCGGAAGGACTCAAGCTCGGCAAGATTGCTCAACCATTACGCGTGGCTGTCGCTGGTCGCGCTGTATCACCGCCAATTGATGTGACACTGCTGCTCCTGGGGCGTGATAAAACACTAGAACGGCTTAATGCCGCGCTGGAACACATAAGGAAACAAGCAGTTACGGCTTGACCCGCCGGTGGACGGGCATGTAAAGTAGCGCGCCTTGCAAAAGGGGCTATAGCTCAGCTGGGAGAGCGCTTGCATGGCATGCAAGAGGTCGCCGGTTCGATCCCG
>DATCZH010000012.1:0-3754 GCA_036526015.1 Sulfuricaulis sp. | reverse complement strand
CTCAGCACCTTGCTGAAAAAAGGTCCCGTCATCCTTACGTTTTATCGCGGTGCCTGGTGCCCGTACTGTAATCTGCAATTGCACCAGCTCAAGCAGGCGTTGCCGCAGTTCAAGAAACACGGCGCGTCACTGGTCGCGATCACACCGCAAACGCCCGACAAGTCTCTTGGCCAGTTCAAGCAGGATGGTTTCCCCTTTGAAGTACTGAGCGACATGGATTACAAGGTCATCAAGGCCTACCAGTTGCTCTGGAAAGTCCCGCCTGAACTGGATGCCACTTACAGACGTGCCTATGGTTTGAGTCTTGAGGCGTTCAACGGCCCAGGTCGACGTGACTTGCCGATTCCCGGCACCTTTGTCATCGATCGGGCCGGGGTCGTGCGCGCTGCTTTTGCCAATACGGATTGGAAGAAGCGCATGGAACCGGCCGATATTCTTGCTGCGCTGCAGAAATTGCCAATAAAGTAATATGCAGTCAATGGGGCCAGACCCAATTGATTCTAAGAAACTGATACTTTTCTACTGATACACTCCATCAATCGAGTCAGACCCTATTGATACGGAGGAGAATAACATGAAGAACTTATTATTTTCTCTCGCCATGACCATTCTCCCGGGAATTACCAGTTGCACCATCCAGGAAAAGCCCACCTACGATACATTCAACATTGTGCCGGTGATTGAGTTTGGCAATGATGTACCAGCGAAGGGAGAATTCATTCTCTACTTCCCGGCCGGGAAGCCCATCCCGGTGGTAGCCTCGATAAAGGGCAATGCCCTTTCTCAAGAAGCGGAAAATACATTGATCTTCAAGCTGAAGAACGACATTTATGCTTACAGAGACTGGGTAAGCTTTGATCGCAAGACATGGGTATCGGGTGGCGAGACAATTGATTTCAACATCGAAGTTAAGATACCCGGACCCGCTCATCCAAAACCGGGTGTTATGAAACTGCAGATGAACCTGAACTGATTTATCGTTGTTAATAAAAAGGGATAAAAAGGGGACGGAGGGGTAATAGTTTAATCACACTTGGTCACGCCCCCTGCGTGCTTCACTGCCAACCCGTTGATCGCCGCCAAGTCGAGATTGTCACTGGTAATAAAAAGGTCGGAGTGATTATTAATTAATCACTCTGACCTTTTTATTTGAAGAACCACTATTGGCTGTTAACTGACCGCCTGTTTGATGTTGTCGTTAGTCTTTTGCGCCACCGTTACCCGCTTGGCACCTGCTTTGCCTTTATATTTCCGAAACTCTTTCACGTTGTTCGCGGCGGTGGGGAGGAACTCCTCATTGTACGGAGAGGTTTCGATTAGCCGCATGGCTTTACCGAAAGCTAAGGCAGCCAATATTCCGGCAACAGCCCATACCAGCAGAATCACGAGAAGCGTATTAATGCCCATGCCTTACCTCCTAAGTTATAACCACCTCTTTTCACAATTCCCCAGAATCCCTGTGGTAGCAACTGTTTACAGGTCTTTTTCACCCCAAACGGTACCTATCCACTGACGAGTGGTTTGTGTCGGTAAAGAAAGGGATCAAAGTGATTAGTGCTTCACCACTCCGGGTTTTGCTCGTTTTCCACCGAAATGACAATCTTTCCCGACGCATGTCCCTGTTGGCTGTAGGCATGAGCTGCCGCGAGCTCCGCCAGCGCGAAAGTCCTGTCTATCACTGGCCGCAGCTTACCGGCCTCACACAGCACGCGCAGCTGGTCGAGGTCGGCAGCGCGTGCTTTGACCATGGTTAAGCGTACACGTCGCCGCGACACAAACGGCAGCAACAAGGCCGCGCAGACGCGGCCGAAGGTTGGCAGGATGGAGACGACCACTCCAGTCGTCGCCATGACCGAAAAAAAGTCACGCAGCGGTGCGCGCACGATCAGGTCCAATACCAGGTCATAGGGCCGTTTGCCAGTTAAGTCCTTGCACTGGGTGTAGTCGATGACGGCATCGGCGCCGAGCCCACGAACGAGTTCAGCGTGTTTGCCACTGCACACCGCGGTAACATGGGCACCGTAGCTCTTGGCGATTTGCACGGCGAAATGACCGACGCCACCGGCCGCGCCCACGATCAGAACGTGCTGGCTGGCGGCGATGCTGCCCAAGTCACGTAGCGATTGCAGGGCCGTGAGCCCGGCCAAGGGAAGCGCGGCGGCTTCCGATAAGAGCAGGTTGGCCGGCGCCTGTGCCGCCGCTTGTTCTTCGACCACCGCATACTCGGCGCTGGTGGCGCCGAAACGCACGCTGGCCATGGCGAATAAGTGGTCACCGGGCTTGAAGCGTGTCACCTCGCTACCCACCTCGACCACTTTGCCGGAGATGTCGGCGCCGGGGATGGACGGGAACGGCACCGGTCGGTACAGCAGGCCCTGGGTGCGGCGCAGCTTCCAGTCCACCGGGTTGACGGACGAGCCCTCCACCTTCACCAGCAGTTGCGTGGTCGTTGGGCGCGGGATCGGCAGCTCGGCGATGACGATCTGGTCGGGCCCGCCGAAGTGGCGATATTGCATGGCGCGCATAACTGCTCCTTGTGGGGTCTGCTTATAATTATTGGCCCTCATTCGTTGTTACCAAAGGGGAACTGTAAGAACAATGGGGTCAAAGAAGGAGAAAACAGTGCATCATCTACGACAATATGTGTTCACCGGGAGTCCTTACGAAACGAGGATCGGAATGTCCCGCGCCATCCGTGTCGGCGAATCGATCGCCATCAGCGGGACGGCGCCTCTGGGGCCGGACGGCAAAACCGTCGGACACGGCGATGCAGAAGCTCAGGCGCGCCGGTGTTTCGAGATCATTCGCGAGTCCCTGGAAAAGCTTGGCGCCGGTCTCCCGGACGTGGTTCGCACCCGGATCTATCTCACTGACATCAGAAACTGGGAGTCCGTGGCGAAGATCCACGGCGAGCTGTTTCACGATGTCAGGCCGGTCACCACCGTCGTGCAGATCGTGGCGTTCGTCGACCCCGACTGGCTGATAGAAGTGGAAGCCGATGCGGTGGTCTAGGAACGATCACTTAACCCGGCGTCTTGCGCCGCCAGCCGACTGATCGCTGCCCAGTCGAGATTCTCCCCGCCCTGGGCGAGCAAGGTCAGGAACCGGTCACGGAGCAGGCTCGCCAGCGGCATCGGCACGCTCAGCTCCTCGGCGGCGGCCAGTGCTAGGCGAATATCCTTCTGCCCGAGCGGTGCGGCAAACCCTGCCGGATCGAATTCTCCGCTGACAATCAACCCACCATAGACCTTGTAGATGGGGGCGCTGAAAATGCTGGAGGTCAACATCTCCATATACTGTCCCCGGTCAACGCCCCCCTTACCAACAAGCGCCAGGGCCTCGCCCATGGCTTCGATCGCCGACGCGATCAGGAAATTGCCGCTGAGCTTCACGAGGTTCGCGGCCTTGGGACTCTCCGAGAGCACGTAAGTTTTCTGGCCCATTGCCTCGAAGAGCGGCGTGGCGGCTTTGACCGCGGCCGGATCACCACCGACAATGATATTGAGCTGGCCCGCCGCTGCCGCGTTGGGGCGGCCGAACACCGGCGCCGAGACAAAACGCTGGTCGGCTCGGGCATGGGCTTGCATCAGTTTCTCGGACAAGGCGACGCTGATCGTGCTCGAGGATATATGCATGGCACCCGCTGGCAGACTCTGAACGATGCCATTCTTTCCGAACGCCACGCTCTCCACGGCCTCGTCATTCGCGAGCATGGTGATGACTGCCTCGCCTCGGCACGCGTCCGAAACTTGGG
>DATCZH010000011.1:0-5133 GCA_036526015.1 Sulfuricaulis sp. | reverse complement strand
AGGTGGCCACGACATCATGTTAGTGGGGAAAACCGAGGTACAATCCCGCGCCTACGTAGGGCGCTTCAACTTCCGGGGCGCGGATCAACAGAAACCTGTGAAGGATCTTTCCGGGGGGGAACGTAACCGTGTGCATCTGGCGAAACTCCTGAAGAGCGGCGGTAACCTGCTGCTGCTTGACGAACCCACCAACGACCTGGACGTAGACACGCTGCGCGCGCTTGAAGAAGCGCTGCTCGACTTCGCCGGATGTGCGGTGATCATCTCACACGACCGCTGGTTCCTCGACCGTATCGCCACCCATATTCTCGCGTTCGAGGGTGAGAGTCGCGCAGTCTGGTTCGAGGGCAATTACGCCGACTACATGGCGGACAAGGAACGCCGTTTGGGCGCGGAGGCGGTGCAACCGCATCGCATCAAGTATAAAAAACTCATTCATTGACAGGCTTGTCAATCCTTTATTTCTTCTCGGCGAAGCGGCGAATGATCATCCTGCCCGGCAACCATGGTCCGAATCAGCCAAAAATAGGCCGCAAATGGGCCGATTCATACGACCGGCGGAAGGGGTGGAAACCGGTGACATCTGATAGATTGTTGCCGTTTTTTGGAAATTAACAAGGAACTTGCCCGGGGAAGCCATGTCACAGTTTTTCGGTTGATTTCGAGGTCGAGGCATGGAGAAGTAGCCCTACTGAAGACCCTTCCAACGGGATCAATCAACGTAAATAAACCTTAAATCAATGGAGAAAATCATTATGCTGACTGCCAAGAAAATCACCGGCCTGGCGCTTGCCACGGCCGCTGCCGGAATGTTTGCCACCGCGGGCATCCCGGCCGCTTATGCGGGCAAACACGAAGCCATGGTTCACTGCCAAGGTGTCAATTCCTGCAAGGGCAAGACTGAATGCCAGACCGCCACTAACGCCTGCAAGGGCCAGAACAGCTGCAAGGGTCAGGGCTGGCTGGCGATGACCAAGGCCGAGTGTGACGCCGCCAAGGCGAAGATGAAGAAGTAGATCATTACGGCTTTTCAGCTAACCACGCCGGGCGCCTTAAAAGCGCCCGGCGTTTTTTACCAACTGCCATGACGAACACGCCCGCCCAGCATGACCGTCCCTTCCTCGGCTTCGGGCTGGGATTGCGCCCTACACATTACGAAACCATTCTCAATGAATCGCCGGCCATTGATTGGTTCGAGATCGTTTCGGAAAATTTTCTCGTCCCGGGCGGCAGGCCGTTACATTACCTCGACCGCATTCGCAGCCGCTACCCTCTGGTCATGCATGGGGTATCGCTCTCGATTGGCTCTCAGGACCCGCTCAACCGCGAATACCTGAAACAATTGCGGTCTCTCGCCGAACGGATCGAGCCCAAATGGATCTCCGATCATTTATGCTGGACTGGCACGCACGGTATTAATGCCCACGATCTTCTGCCACTTCCTTACACTGAAGAAGCCTTGCAACATGTGGTAGCACGTGTCGGTGTCGTGCAAGATTTTCTCGGCCGGCAGATACTGCTGGAAAACGTATCCAGCTACGTCACCTATCCGGAATCAGAGATGAACGAGTGGGATTTTATTCGCGAGATTGCCAGACGCGCTGACTGCCTGATCCTGCTCGACATCAATAACATTTACGTCAGCAGTGTCAATCATGAATTCGATCCGTTAACCTACCTTGACGCCATCCCGGCGGATCGGGTGTGGCAGCTTCATCTGGCCGGCCACCGTAACCTAGGTGATTACATCATTGACACCCACGACGAGCCAGTAATCGAGCCGGTGTGGCAGCTCTACACACGGGCGGTGCAACGTTTCGGAAAAGTCTCCACCATGATCGAACGTGACGACAACATCCCCCCGCTCACAGAACTGCTGGCGGAACTGGAATACGCACGCCGCCTCGCCGCGACAGCGGAACACCAGGCCAGTGTCACAGCCACCTTGATATGAGCGCGCTCACCGACCTGCAATCGGATTTCCATGCCTACCTGCTCAAGGGAGGGAAACGAATGCTGACCCGAGTCACGGGCACACCAAAAGTCAGCGCCGAGACGCGCCTGTCCATTTATTACGATGCCTATCGTCTGCGGCTGCTGGAGGCGCTCGACAGCAATTACCCGGTGCTGCACGCCTGGCTCGGGGATATTGAATTTGAAAAACTGGGCCTTTCGTACCTCCAGACCAACCCCTCTACCCACTTTTCCATCCGTTATTTCGGCCATCACCTTCCCGAATACCTTGTTGGCAAGGAATTCATTGACAGACCCTACCTCGCAGAAATGGCGGCATTCGAGTGGGCTATTGCCACAGCCTTCGATTCTGAGGATAGCCTGATCACACAAATTGAGGACGTGGGGGCCGTGCCCCCGGAGGCGTGGCCGGTCATGCGTCTGCGACTTCATGCCTCCGTCCAACGTCTGGATCTGAAATGGAATGTACCCATGATCTGGAAGGCCATCCGGCAAAATCAGGAAGCTGAAAAAAAATCCGATGCTTGCCGGGGAGGAGCCAGCAACATGCCATCGGTGCATCATGAAAATCAGGAAGACGTGGCGGGCATCACCCACGTTCCACCGCCGGAAGCAGGTGAGTATCCGCAAGCCTGGGTGGTCTGGCGTCAGGATTTGAAGAATTTTTTCCGCTCCCTGTCCGTGGACGAGGCCTGGGCGCTCGACGCCGTACGGAATGGCGAAACTTTCGCTACCGTTTGCGAGGGGTTATGTGAATGGATCGACCCGCAAAATGTGGCGCTGCATGCCGCCGGATTGATGAAACAATGGATAACAGACAGTATGGTGAGTGGCATTAAAATCGACGAGTAGTAAGATTTTTTCGGTAACTCATGTCGCAAAAAATAATCTTTCTCGGTGGTTTCCTGATTTGCGTAGCCCTGATGGGGGCTGCGCTGTTTTTCCAGTACGTTATGAATCTCGAACCCTGCCCGCTCTGCATCTTCCAGAGAATATTTGTGATCATCACAGGTCTGATATTGCTGGCTGGCGCCTTGCATGATCCGGGATTGTGGGGGCGCCGGATATATGGCGGGCTGACGGTGTTGGCGGCCGGGCTTGGCGCCGGTATCGCCGGCCGCCACGTCTGGATCCAACACTTGCCGTTCGACCAGCAGCCCGGTTGCGGGTATAGCCTCAATGACATGCTGGAAAGTTTTCCGCTGCTCAAGATGCTCAAACTGGTGCTTGAAGGCAGCGGCGGGTGCGGTCAGGTGCTCTGGAGTTTTCTCGGACTCAGCATGCCGGGATGGGTGTTGCTATTCTTCCTCGGTTTTACGGTGCTGGGATTCTTGCTGATTTTCTCCCGGCTCGGCGGGCGTTGAAGCCGTGGTTTTTCAAGATCATTTCCAGATATCAACCACAACACCTTGCTCACGCAGGTGATCCGCGCGCGCCTGGATGTAGCGCTGCAAACTCGGCTGCGTCTTGTACGCGCCGGAAGCGACATAATCCAATACCGACTGAACGTGAAAGCCCTTCAGCATGGCTTCAATCTGGATGACTTCTTTTCCCCCGTCAAACAAGACGGCCGTCGGAACATAGGCGACGTTTAGAGAGTCAGCCCAGGCGCGCGCGGTGGTCTTACGACCCGCGGGCGTAATCACCGGGATGTCACCCCAGCGATCCAGCTGGACCACGTGGAAACGTTTGAGCAACTCTATCGTGGTGGCATCCTTCAGCACCCCCTCGTGCCAGCGGTCGCAACCGGTGCAGTCTTTTTGTTCAAAAAACACGGCCAGCGGTTTTCCTCCCACGATCCAGGTCAAGTCATGCGGCGGTGGGGCAAAGAACGGTTGCGCATGGAGTACGCCTTTCGCCGGCGGTGGTGCTTGTCTGGCGAGATACTCCTTGAAGGTTGAGCTTGTTTCCTGTTTTTCGGCGACGTATTTCAGCGCCGTCAGGAACTGATGTGGCGGATAGTAGCCATTGATGCGCAAAACCTGCTCACCTTGTTCGTTGAAGAACAACAGCGTAGGTGTGAACCAGACCTTGAGCTTCGCAGCCAATTCCTTTTCCTGAATTGTCTTACCGGAGAAATCGGTGACTTCGCGGCTACCCCACAGGTTTAGATCAATAGCGTCGAAATGCCGGCGGGTATATTCCACGATAGGCGCCTGGCTGAAATTATTGTTCATTAGTTCCGCGCAGTAAGGGCAGCCTTCCTGCCCGAAATAAATCATCAGTCGTTTTCCGTCCCGGGCCGCCTCGGAGACATCTTCCGGGAGAACGAGAAAGGACTTTTTGAACCAGGCTGGCACCTCATACGGGCGCGCCCCGCGCAACTCGGCCTTTTCCGCCGCCGGCAACAATCCGGGCGTCGACCCCATAACTGCCATGGTGACGAGTAACAGCATGTGTCTGAAGCAGCGACGAATCACTCAATACTCCTTCTTCCAGAACAACCGCGATTTTATCACATGGCCCCTCGTCGATCTGTCTTTTTGGCGCATTGGGCGAATAGCCGGCAGGAGCCGTACGAGAATTACAAGGATAAGACATAGATCGGTTAGAATTCATTTCGTTCCTGTTTCGATACCTCCAACATGCGATTACGACATTACGGAAAACCTCCTTCGCGCCAAAACGACTGGAAGACGATTAAATCGCTGCTGCCCTACCTGTGGGAATTCCGTGGGCGGGTAGTGCTGGCGCTTGCCTTCCTGGCACTGGCCAAGGTGGCGAACGTTTCTGTGCCGCTGGTGCTGAAAGAGATCGTCGATGCCCTCGATACGACAAAATCCATGCTGGCCTTGCCGGTTTTCTTCCTTATCGCCTACGGCCTGTTGCGTCTGGGCAATTCGCTGTTCGGGGAACTGCGCGACGTTGTGTTCGCCAAGGTCACGCAGCGCTCCATCCGCCGCGTCGCGCTCAAGGTTTTTGAGCACCTGCACAATCTATCACTTCGCTTTCATCTTGAACGCCAGACTGGCGGCATGTCACGCGACATCGAGCGTGGCACCGCGGGTATTCGTTTCCTGCTCAATTTCATGCTGTTCAACATTCTCCCGACGCTGCTGGAGATCGGCTTCGTCGCGATCATCCTGCTGGTGAAATACGACCCGTGGTTTTTCTTCGTGACCATCGCCACGCTCGTTGGCTACGTGGTGTTTACGCTCA
>DATCZH010000010.1:0-4781 GCA_036526015.1 Sulfuricaulis sp. | reverse complement strand
GCCGATTCCGAGGGCGGCGAAGACCTTTTCCTGCACGTCTACGCGGTGGATACGGATCGAGCCGCCACCAATCTCGGAGCCGTTCAATACCATGTCATAGGCGCGCGCCCTTACATTGGCAGGGTCGATGTCGACACGCTCCATGTCTTCAGGCTGGGGGGAGGTGAACGGATGATGCAGTGCCACCCAGCGTTTGGCATCGGCGTCGTATTCAAACATCGGGAAATCCACCACCCACAGAATTTTCCAACCCTCCTGCCTAAGTTTCAGATCCTCACCCAATTTCAGGCGCAGCGCCCCGAGCGAATCATTGACGACCTTAGCGGTGTCAGCCCCGAAGAAGATCAGATCTCCCGTCTGCGCGTTCGTGCGTTGCAGGATGCCTGCGATGACCTCATCCGGCAGGAATTTGAGTATTGGCGATTGCAACCCGTCACGTCCCTTCGCCGTATCGTTGACCTTGATATACGCCAGACCCTTGGCGCCATACAGCCCGACAAAGACCGTGTAGCCGTCGATCTGGCTGCGCGGCAAATCGCCACCCCCGGGCACGCGCAAGGCCGCGACACGACCCGACGGATTGTTCGCCGGACCGGCAAAAACCTTGAATTCGACCTGCTTCATCAGATCACCGACATCCACCAGTTCCAGCGGCACGCGCAGATCTGGCCGGTCCGTACCGTAGCGCCGCACGGACTCATCGTAGCTTAAGCGCTGGATCGGATCGGGCAGATCGACATCGAGCACTTCCTTGAACAGCGCCCGTAGCATCTCTTCCATTAGGCCCATCACGCCGTTTTCATCCAAGAACGAGGTCTCGACATCGAGTTGCGTGAATTCCGGCTGGCGATCGGCGCGCAGGTCCTCGTCGCGGAAACAGCGCGTAATCTGGAAGTAGCGTTCGAAACCCGCGACCATCAGCAATTGTTTGAAAAGCTGCGGGGATTGCGGCAGCGCGAAGAAATGGCCCGCGTGCGTGCGCGAAGGCACAAGATAGTCGCGGGCACCCTCGGGCGTGGAGCGGGTGAGCATCGGTGTTTCAATTTCAGTGAAATGCCGGTCCTCCAGGAAACGGCGCAATGTCCGGGTAATCCGGTGTCGCAGGCGCAGATTCTTTTGCATGACATCGCGTCGCAAATCGAGATAGCGGTAGGTGAGCCGCACCGGTTCGGAAAGTTCGGCCTCATCGAGCTGGAACGGCAGGGCCTCGGCACGGTTGAGAATTTCGACGTGGTCGGCGACGACCTCCACTTTGCCGGTGCGCAGATGAGGATTTTCGGTGCCGGCCGGCCGCGCCCGCACATTACCCTGCACGCACAGGACGAATTCCGTACGCACTGTCTCAGCGGTGGAAAAAGGTTCTTTTTTCGAGGGATCGAATACCGTCTGCACCACACCTTCGCGGTCGCGCAAATCGATGAAGATCACACCGCCGTGGTCACGCCGGCTGTGGGCCCAGCCACACAAGGTGACGCACTGGCCGATCTGGGATTCGTTGATTTCGCCACAATAATGACTGCGCATTTTTTTATCTGGCTGTTAGATCAAACGGGGCACGCTTAGGACCCCTGGCGCGCCTGCTTACCGGTAAGAGCGGCTTTATTATGCTCGGGTACCACCACCCCGACAGAGAGCAGCATTTTAAGGCCCTGGTCCACGGTCATGTCGAGCTCAATCACGTCATCGCGGGGGACCATGAGGAAAAAACCGGACGTGGGATTCGGAGTGGTGGGAATGAAGATGTTGACGATTTCCTGTCCCGTCTTACTCTGGATCTCACTCGCTCCCGACCCGGTCTGGAACGCCAGCGACCACATACCCCGGCGGGGGTATTCGACGAGCACCACTTTACGAAACGACTTGCCGGAGGAAAACAAGCTCTGCGTAACCTGCTTGACCGAGGCATAAATCGATCGCACCAGCGGGATGCGCTGTAATATCCGCTCGCCAATGGTGAACAGTTGCATGCCGAAGAGGTTGGTGGCGATCATCCCCGTCGCGAGAACAACGATGGTCGTCAACACCAGTCCCAGCCCCGGGATACGGAAGCCCAGGAGAGTTTCCGGCTGAATCCTTAGAGGAAGCAGCAGCAGGGTTTGGTCCATCAGATCTACCAGGAACTTCACAATCAGCAGGGTAACGCCGAGCGGGACCCAGATCAGCAACCCAGCCACCAAATAACGTCGCAGCGTTGCCATCACGACTTAATGGGCGCAGCCGCAGCCGCCACTTCCGCAACCACCGCTGGCCTTTTTATTCGGAGGGGAGGAATCCGATGAGGTGGAATCTGATGACCCGGATTTTTCCTTCTTCTCTCCCTTCCCGCCGCCCTTGAAGTCTGTGACGTACCAGCCACTGCCTTTAAGCTGGAACCCGGCCGCAGAAACCATTTTCTTAAGTGCAGACACCCCACAGGCAGGACAGTCCTTCAGTACCGGTTCGCTCATTTTCTGTATGGCTTCCAGCCGGTGGCCACATGAACCGCATTCATACTCGTAAATCGGCATCTCGCTTCTCCTGAAAAAATGCGCCCCCAGAGTATGGGGGCGGTGAATATTCCGGGCAAGCCAATTATATAGGCGGACCCCCTATAACGCATTATTTTTAAAGCATTGTTGGGTGGCACGTGCCGTAGCAGGAAGCCCGGGATACTCCTCAATAGAACATGGACACCGGAGGGGTGACATCGACCTATGCGACAGCAGGCGATTTCTCTCTGACCCGTGAGCAAGCCAGACGATGGCCTGAGGGGAATTATCATGAGGACAGAGAGGAAGCATCAGGTAGCATCTTCCGCAGGAGGCGCGGAAACTCCATTTTTCCCGGGAAATAATGGATTTTGCTCTTCTATCCCCCTGCTTTTTCCGCTAAATTATGCGCGTTTACGGAATCCCTCAAACCCATATTCCACTCAGGAGCATTACATGGCAAACAACAAATCGGGAAAGAAACCGACAACGAAGTCCGAAATCTACGCCCATATCGCAGAGAAAACCAATCTCAAGCGGAAAGACGTCGTGGCGGTTTTTGATACGCTAACCAGCCTCATTGAGCGTGATCTGAAAAAAGGCCCCGGCATTTTCAATCTTGTCGGCCTGATGAAGATCAAAATGGTCTACAAGCCCGCCGTGCCGGCTCGCAAAGGTATTAATCCGTTCACCAAAGAAGAGGTTATTTTCAAGGCCAAACCCGCACGCAACGTGGTCAAGTGTCAGCCGCTGAAAATGCTGAAGGACATGGTGTAAGCGGAAAACGCTGGAATTCAGGTGTATCCGGAACTGTGTTTAACGATGGCCGATCACACAGGCTGATCGTCAACAATCACGAACCCGAGGCAACGGTCCGGGGTGGATCGTTGCCTCATTTATAGTCTTGGCGGACCATGGAAGGCGACCCGGGTATCTTGTTGAGTAACATGGCCGTGAACACGATGACAGAAAAGGGTTACCAAGGCAGCCCTGAGCCAATTGTTTATTCCTCTTCTTCGTCTTCTATCTCCACATCATCATCCAGATTCGTATCGTCGTCAGCTTCGGCGCTGTCAACCTCATCCTCCTCCTCGTCATCCGACTCCAGTCGTTCCAGATCCATGCCGTACCAGTCATCCAGATCCATCTTGTCGGTGGAACCGTCGCTGTATTGAATTTCAATCGTGCCATCGTTTTCATCAAAGGCAATGACCTCGAATGTGCGGCCATCCTCCTCCAGGTCTTCATATACAGCCCCGACCATCGGTTCATCATACATTGGCATTTTCAATCCCCTCGCAAAAAAACAAAGCCCTCTTCACAAACTATATAGACGGCATTTTGCGCCCTGCCAGGGGAATCTTCCTGCTCTTTTCACCCGACAGTAACCGCTCTATGCTGACGCACTCGTGGCCGCCTCATCACAGTCGTGCGAACAACAGGGGTAAATAATATGATAGCAGAATGTCTGTTTTGCAAAATGGCGTCAGGGCAGATAAAGCCAGATACTGTCTACCAGGACAAAGACGTGCTGGTGTTCAAAGATATCAATCCCCAGGCCCCGGTCCACATGCTAATCATTCCCAAAAAGCATATCGCCACACTGAATGATCTTGACAGTGGCGATATTGATTTGATCGGGAAATTGATGAAAGCGGCTGTTCACGTCGCCCGGGAATCGGGCCTAACCGAGTCAGGATATCGGACCGTCATGAACTGTAATGCCGATGCTGGCCAGTCGGTGTTCCATATCCATATGCATTTGCTCGGCGGGCGAAAAATGCACTGGCCACCGGGTTAAACGCCTATCTCTTTCATTTAACGCCAACTGACGAGGATGAAAAAAATTAGACGTGCTCAATAACGTATTATGCACTTCCACAGGCATTACAGATTGGATTTTATTATGATAATCATTAAGTTATAATTTTGTTTGTATATACTTATCGTTTTAGTTATCTGCCGTTGCCCCCCACAGAAACAACTCAATATTTTCCTTTCCGCAACCTTGAGGGTAGCGGAGAGGAGGAAAAAACGGCAATGCTCACATCCCCGCACCCTCTGAACTTACATTTCAGAATGGAATGTCGTCGTCAAAATCCCCGGCCACGGCGGTGTTAGGTTTCTTGGCGGCTGATACGCCGCTGTTCTCCGGAGTGGATTGATCTTGGTTAAAATTGTCCCCACTCGGAACACCGGCTCCGCCACGCGAACCCAGCATCTGCATTTCATTCGCCACGATTTCAGTGGTGTAACGATCGTGTCCTTCTTTATCCTGCCACTTGCGCGTTTGGAGACGTCCTTCGACAAATA
>DATCZH010000009.1:0-3611 GCA_036526015.1 Sulfuricaulis sp. | reverse complement strand
GGCTTGCTTTGGGGATTCTTGCCGTAGGCCACCTTGTATTCGCTCGCGACAGCGGCGATATCCTTGTCGCTGCCGGTGAGACCGATGAAGGAAGGATTGAACGATGGGACGAAGCCGGCGAGCTGCTTTACGGTATCGTGTCCGGGGTCCACGGTAATAAACAGCACCTGCACGTTTTTCGCGTCCTCGCCCAGACGTTTCATGACCTGATCCAGTTTCACCAGGGTCGGCGCACAGATGTCGGGGCAGTGGGTATAGCCGAAAAACATCACCACGACTTTGCCGATAAAATTCGAGCCCTTCACCGGCTTGCCGGTGTGTGCGGTGAGCGTGAAATCACCTCCCCATTCCACGCTGGTGATTTCCATGGACTTGAACGAAGGCGCAGGCGGGGAGCACGCCTCCACGAACACTAGCGACGACAGCAGAAACACCCATCGGAAACGGCGAGGGAACGGCATTAGTACAGAGCGGATTGAAGCGCCTCGTGGATATATATGCGGTAATGGTCGACCAGAAGCAGTGCGAACAGCAGCGCCAGATAATTGATTGAATAGCGGAAAGTCTTGCGTGCCAGCTCATCGCTGTAGTCACGGTACAGACGGACAGCGTAATACAGGAAACCGGCATTGAGCATCATCGCACCAACCAGATATAGCCAGCCGCTCATGTGGGTGGCAAAAGGCATGATCGTCACCGCCACCAGCAATACGGTATAAAGCAGGATCTGGAGTTGGGTGTATTGACGACCGTGGGTAACCGGCAACATGGGGATGCCAACCTTCGCATACTCTTTCTCGCGATACAGCGCGAGCGCCCAAAAATGCGGTGGGGTCCACAAGAAGATAATCAGGAACAATAACAACGCGTCTGAGGTAACCTCGCCGGTGATCGCGGCCCAGCCGAGCACTGGGGGTGCGGCGCCGGCGGCGCCACCGATCACGATATTCTGTGGCGTGGCGTGCTTGAGATACACGGTATAAATAATCGAATAACCGATGAGCGAAATGAACGTCAATACCGCGGTGAGGGTGTTGACCCAGAGCGTCAGAATCAACATCGAGAGTACGCCTAGGATCAAAGCGAAAATCAGCGCTTCGCGCGTGGTGAGAACTCCGGTGGGCAGCGGGCGGAAGCTGGTGCGCGTCATGATCGAATCGAATCGCTGGTCGAAAACCTGATTGATAGCGGCGGCGGAACCGGCGGCCAGCGCGATGCCGAGCGTCCCGAGAATTAAAGGCAACGCCGGCAGGGCGGAAGGAGTAGACAAAAACATGCCGACCACGGCGGTAAAGACGATGAGCGAGACCACACGCGGCTTGGTCAGCTTAAAATACTCACCCGCCAGACGGCGGATTCGGCGCGTGACCGTGGTCGTAGGGACAGGTTCGATTTTGCTCAAGGGTTCCATGATGCGCGATTATTTTACTTTCTCAGGCGGCAATAGGGTATGCCCAAGATCAATTCGAGTCTGGCAGTAAAATACTTGAATTACCGCGATTTCCATCGATTCACCCGATGCGCGAGACCCGCAACAGTCGCGTCAGGTCCTTGCGTATACCGTTGCGGTCGGCATCGGGAGGATAGCTCATCATGAGATTGCCGAGTGGATCCACCAGATAAATCCGGTTCAGGTTTTCGAGCGGGCTGCCCGCGGGTAGAGTGAACTGGCGTGCAAGGACGGTAATCGCTTCCGGCGGTCCGACAATGGCGCGCAATTCGGGATAATCCTTGACGACAAAACGCAGCCAGTCTCGCGCCTTGGCGTCCGTCACGACAATAATACTCTGGACGCGGTCGGCGTTTTTTCCCTGCGCGGCAATCACCTGGCGCATGGTCACCAGATTCCGCTCGCAGGGGCCAAGACACTCCGCCGGACTGAAGGTAATAAATGTCCACTTGCCATGCAATCCGCTGAAACGCAATGGTCGGCCATCGAGCTGAATGAAGCCGGCATCAGAGATCGGGCGCGCGGGCTGTACCAACTCGCCGTGATTGCCAAACGAAGCTGGCCGCCATCCGCTGAAATACAGCACATAGGCAATAACCACGGGCAAGGCAATCACCGCCGCCAGCAGAAGAATCTTGCGACGTGAGGCGGATTGATTAACAGATACGTTCATGTTCCTTCATGCCCTTGCTTGGCGTTCTTGGGCTGGCGCCGGCCCAAGAATAGATAAATGGTAGACAATGCCGCGGCCAGCATGAACCACTGAAAGGCATATCCCTGATGCACGGAAATCCCGGCATCGAGCCGGCTCCAATCACGCGTAAAACCACCGGCCGTACTGTCGGGGTCGAGCAACACCACCACCGGTTGCACCGGAAACGGGACAAGCGCCGCGTACCGAGCCATGTCCATGTTCTGCCACACGCGTCGCCAGCCCGGCTCGGGTTGCGCCAGCGTAAAATATTTTTCAGATGGCACCGTAGCCACACCGGTGATTTGCTGCAGGCCACCGGGTGTTTCGAATTCCGGCCGCTGATTGCGGTCGACACCAACGGCAATCCAGCCGCGGTTCACAAGCAGACGTACTTCACTGTCCGGAAGCTTGAGCGGAGTAATCACGTGATAACCGGCACGTCCTTGGTGCACGCGATTGTCGATCAGGATCTGAAACTCGGTTTCGTAATGGCCTTTGGCCACGACACGATAAAACTGAAGATCTTCCGGGCGCTGCAAACGGCGCTCCACCTGCACTGCCGGTCCGCTGGCGCGCGAATCGTATTCCGCCTGCAGTATGCGTTTTTCCTCCGCCCGCTGCAGCTGCCAATAACCCAAATACAGGAACAGCGGCAACAGCGCCGCGACCACTATGCTCGGAATAAATTTCGGGCGGAATTGCCGTGGAAATCCCATTATTCGTTCAAATCCGCGTGGAAAATTCTAGTATAATGCCGTTTCGTTCGATTCCCGGAAATTCACATGTTCCTCAAAATCATCGTTATCGTCATGTTGCTGCTGATTTTCGCCAGCCTGTTCTCCGCTTTGGTTTTCTTGTTCAACGACAAGGGGCGCGGCATACGCACAGCCAAGGCACTGACCTGGCGCATTGGATTATCAATGACACTGTTCCTGTTGCTTATGGCCGGCTTCTATTTCGGCATCATTCCGCCCCAGGGACTGGCTCTAATGCACTGATTCTCCCGTGGCACGAAATATAAACGCCGCCAGTTTGGCGGCGTTTTTTCCTAGCGATCGATCAGAACCAGTAGACGAAGATAAACAGAAACAGCCACACCACGTCCACGAAGTGCCAGTACCAGGCCACCGCTTCGAAGCCGAAGTGATGATCGGGGCGAAAATGGCCCACGATTGAGCGGCCCAGGATCACAATCAGCATGATCGTGCCCATGGTCACGTGAAGGCCGTGGAAACCGGTAAGCATAAAGAAGGTCGCCCCGTAAACACCGGTTTTGAGCGTAAGCCCGAGTTCGCTGTAAGCATGGATGTATTCATAGGCCTGTAGTGCAAGGAACGTAATACCCAGGGCCACGGTCATGAAAAGACCGGTGATGAGTTGTGCGCGATTGTCCTTCAACAGGCCCCAGTGCGCCCAGGTCACGGTAGCACCCGAGGTCAGCAGGATCAGCGTGTTGATGGCGGGAAT
>DATCZH010000008.1:0-8785 GCA_036526015.1 Sulfuricaulis sp. | reverse complement strand
TAACGTAAAAGTTAAAAGGCGCGACGCTTTTTCGCGTCCTTTTTGAACGACTTGTTAGCGCCAGTGGCAACACGAACTGCACCCATTGTCACTACTTCATGCTGGTATGAATATCTTTCATTTGTGACACACTCAAGGAGTTCTTACACGTGCAGGCAACCACATCAACAGTGCGAGACCCGCCACTGCGGAAAAAACGGATGCGAGAAAGATTCCCAGTTTAGCGTTGTCAATTAGGCTCTCGCTGAAAGCTATATTCGCAATAAACAGCGCCATGGTGAAGCCAATTCCGGCCAGAAAGCTGCCGCCTGCGAGCAACCTCCAACTGAGTTCCGGAGGGAGAATCGCCACGTGTGAACGCACAGCCAGCCAACTGAACAACAGAACACCTATGGGTTTACCCAGCACGAAGCCCAGGAATACTGCCACGGTAACCGAGCTACCAAGATCGCTTAAAGTGAGTGGCAAGCCGGCGTTGGCAAATGCGAACAGCGGCATGATGACAAAACCCACCCAGGGATGCAGCGTGATCTCCAGACGCTCCACTGGAGACAGCGTTTCACGCGCGGCTATTTCAGCCATCTGCAATGTCTGTCGATCCTTCGTGTCTCTACTGCTTTCGTTGCTGGCTGGATGCGCAATAACCTGACCCAATATCGAGTACAACCGTTCGTCGCTGACCCACCGACGCGCTGGAGTCATTAAACCGAGTATGACGCCAGTGATGGTGGCATGAATCCCGGACGCATCCACTGCAAGCCAGATGGGCACACCCACCAATATGTAGAGCTGAAAGCCGCGAAAGCCGAGCATTGACATGGCGCGTGTAATCACCAAGCCAAGCGCAGCCACCGCCAACGGCCACCAGACAATATGGCTACTGTAGCCGATCGCGACGACAAGTATGGCACCGATATCGTCAACAATCGCCAATGACAGCATAAACACCCGTAAGCTTTGAGGAATGCGCGAGCCAAGCAGTGCCAGGCAACCGATAACAAACGCCGTGTCAGTTGCCATGACAGTGCCCCACCCATGCTGGCCGGGTTGTCCTGATTGTAGTGCCAGATAGATCGCAGCGGGGACGATCATGCCGCCGAGGGCGGCTGCTATGGATAGCGCGGCCATGCGAGGCTTGTTCAACTCTCCGAGAACCAACTCCCGCTTGAGCTCCAATGCGACAAGAAAGAAAAACAGCGTCATCAGGCCATCGTTGATCCACTCGCGCAGCGAACGGGCAAACTCGATCGAGCCAACCTGGAGGCCTGCCTGTGTCTCCCAGGCATGTTCGAACGCGTCAGCCCAGGGTGAGTTGGACAGAACGAGCGCGGCAAGCGTGAACAATAGAAGAATTGACCCACTAGCTGACTCAATGTGCAAGAAACGCACAAAGGGGTTCGTCAGGCGATCAACAAATTCCTTCGGCAATCGAGTGGTTTCTGGACTTGCTTGCTGATCTGTAATCATAAAAAGACGTTCCGACTGTCAAGCGCTAACGCAAAGCTAACCTGCGAGCTACGTGGCGCGAAGCGCCGATGTAGCGAGTCAGGTTGAGCGCCGTGTTATACGTTTTTGAACGCAGCATGATATTTGACGGTTCCTGACTTACCGTGGAGATAGCCCGGTTGTAGCTCTACAACCATGAATGCTTCTTCCGGCGTTTCATACTCACAGCCTATGCCAAAGTGCGTTGAAGGCGAGAAACCGAAGCGCGGGTAATAACCCGGGTGCCCCAAAACAACGACCGCACCATATCCGAGGACTCTGCACTGCTCAAGGCCAGCACGTACAAGGGCGGTGCCGATGCCTTTGTTCTGGTGTGTCCGCTCAACAGCCATAGGGGCAAGGCCCATGATCTTGAGTTCAGGATGGCCAGATAGTGAAACCGGCGAAAACATGATATGGCCAACAACTGTTCGGCTGTCCTCCGCAACAAGCGAAACAACCGGGTGTGCTTGTTTTCGCAGGGCGTCGACAAGATCCGCCTCAGCCGGTGATTCAAACGTGGATACGTTCAGAGCATGTACTGCCGCCAGATCCTTTGCCTCTTCCCGTCGAACTAGCACGTGACCTCTCAAAACGTATAACTAGAAGTAGACGGCCTAAATGTCGCTTTACAAAACGACATAATACTGAATATTTATACAGTAGTTTGAATAAGTGCCTCTTTTTATTGCTGTTTGTTCATTCTAGGATGTAAATATTAAAAATAACAAACACGGCATGGCAAGGGATTCAAGACTGCCAAATCTCGTGGGTGGCGTGCTGAAAGGAATCAGATCACCCGCTCATTCCCGCCATCCACCGGCACCTGTGCTCCGGTGGTCTTGGCGAACAGCGGGCCGCACATCTCGGCCGCCAGTTCGGCGACGTCACGGCTGGTGACTTCAGTTTTGAGCACGTTCCTTTTCTTGTATTCCTCGACCGTGAGTCCGTAATGCTTCGCGCGCGCCTGCAATACTTCCTCGGTCCAGATGCTGGTGTCGAACACGGCATTCGGGTGCAAAGAATTAATACGGATGTTATCCGCACCCCATTCCAGCGCCGCCACGCGCGCCAATTGGTTCAGCGCCGCTTTGGAAGCCGAGTAGGCCGCCGCCCCTGGTCCCGGCGCCGGGACGTTCTTCGAGCCGATCACCACCACGCGCCCACCTTGGGGCGCGAGCTTCAGCAACGGATGCGCCTCGCGCATCAGCATCAGGTTGGCATCGAGATTCAACCGCATCACCTTGTCCCATTCCGTGGTGGCGATGGCATCGATACGGCAGCCGGGCGGGAACATGCCAGCGTTCAGGATCAGCATGTCGAGCCCACCGAAGGCGCGCGCGGTTTTCTCCAGCGCTTCGGCCAACTGCTTTTCATCCGTCACGTCGCAAACGAGGCCAAGATAATCCGGACGGCTGTGCAAACTCGAAATAGAAGCATTGATATCGAGTCCGACCACGGCCACGCCACGCGCGAGCAATGAATCCACGCAGGCCTTGCCGATGCCGGAGGCGGCACCGGTGATGAGCGCAATCCCGCCCGCGAACACCGGCGGATTGCCGCCACTCTTGAGCTTGGCCTGCTCCAGGTCCCAGTACTCCACGTCGAAAATATCCTTTGCCGGCAAGGCCTTATAGCCGCCCAGTGCGGTCGCGCGCTGGATGATCTCCATGGTGTGTGTATAGATGTCGAGCACGATCGCGGCCTCTTTGGCGCTCCGTCCCACCGTAGCCACGCCGAATTCGCGATCGAGAATCACGCGCGGAGCGGGGTCGAGCATGGTCTTAGACTCTTTCGACTTTGGCGCGTGCTCTTCGAAATATTTTTTGTACGCCGCAGTGTAGGCCTTCACGTCGCGCCCGATCATCGGGACCCGCTTGGTGCGGATCACGTGGTCCGGGGTGGCCGGCCCCTGCTGTGAGATGATGGCAACGTCGTCGCGGCGCGCGAATGCGAGGCTAGCGGGGTCATCGTGGGCCGCCAAGATTACCGGGAAACCCGCAGTCACGGACAGATCGCGCCGCAGTGTCGCCAGCTCCCGGCGCAGGGATTTGGCTTGCGGCTTTTCGCTCGATTCCGGCAGCACCCAGGCTTTTTGCTTGGCGAGGTAATTTTCCGCCCACGTCACGAGATCGATCATGCGCTCGTAGGATTCCTGCGCGGTCTTGCCGAAGGAAAATATCCCGTGATTCATGAGCACCATGCCAATCGTGTTCTTGCGCACGTCGGTGGCGAACTGCTCGGCGCAACGGCGCGCGAGATCAAAGCCCGGCATGACGTAGGGCACGATCACGACATTATCGCCGTAAATCTCGCGGATACGCGTGAGGCCATCGACCGTGTTGGTGATGGTGATCACGGCGTCAGCGTGAGTGTGGTCGACGTACTGGTACGGGAGGATGGCGTGCAGGATCGCCTCGACCGAGGGCGTGGGGGCGGTGGCCTGCGTCATGTGCGTGCGCAGCTCATTCACCATCTGCGGGTCGGATAACTGCTTGAGCTTGGCGAGCTTGAGCAGCCGATCGATGCGCACCGGCGAGAACCCGGCAGGTTCGATATGTTCCAAATCCCAGCCGCTGCCCTTCACGTACAGCCGGGTTTCGTCCTCGCCGAGGAGATTTTTTTTCGTGATCTTGACTGAGGTGTTGCCGCCGCCGTGGAGCACCAGCGACTTTTCGCGCCCGAGCAGGCGCGAAGTGTAGATACGCTGCCCCAAGTCACCCGGAAACGCCTCGGCCTCGCTGTCGCTCCAGAGACTGTTCACGTTGACCGGCGGCGAAGGAGGGTGTCGACGCTAGAAGGAGATTTTGACTCCCGCGTGCAGGCCGGAATCCACGTTGATGTCCCGGCCGTCTTCGAGATCCGCACGCATCTTGCGGTAGCCGAGGTACACATTCGCGGTTTTCTTGACCATCTCGAATTCGACGCGCGCGCCCCACTCCCAGAATTTCTCGCCGTCCATCGCCGTCACGATGTCCGGGGCGTAATACAAGTAGCCGGTGAAGCCGATGGGGCCATTGTTCGGAAATGTCCGAACCTGGCCACCGAGGCCAAGTGCCAGCACATCTTTATTGGCCACATCCGCGAGGTAAATTCTCCCGCCGAGACCGCCCTCGATACGTGTATTGCCACTCTGTCGCTCGCCCAGGGCCAGCAGGCCGACATGGGCGGCCCAGTCGTGCTGGTCGGTATTGGTCAGAAATCCGATATTCAAATCCGCGGCGCGCCAGTTGGTGGCGTACATCGCCTGGATGCTGTCGTCATTGAGATTGATGTCGATGGAATCGGCCGCCACCGCACCGCTGAAACCCGCTGTCAAAACAGCCAGAATAAACCGAAGTCGCATGCCAATCTCTCCTCCATGTGATCGTGACGGAGAGATAGTAACGTATCGAGGATACGTCGGCCAGAACCGGCGCGGGGGAAAATTATCTGCTAAGCCGTGGGAAGCGCCACCACCATGCGATTGTAACCAGCCAGTCTCGCCTGGCTCAGCGTCTGGTCCGCGCGCTGGAGCAGCGCCGTGGCCGGCTCGCCCGGCGAGTATTGTGTGAGCACGCTGGAGAAACTCGGCAGGGGAATATTTTTTCCCTCCTCGCGGATGAATGTGCTGGCCGCGGACTTGCGCGCCTTTTCCAGCGCGTGCATGGCACCGTCCTTCTGCGTGTTCGGGAACAGCACCGCGAATTCGTCGTCGCCATAGCGCGCCACTAGGTCGTACGTCCGGAACTTACCCAGGATCTGGGCGGCATAGCAACGCAACACCGCATCCCCCGCGGGGCGGCCGTAGCGTTTGTTGACGGATTCCAGATTGTCCACATCGATGACCGCCACCGCGAGCGCGAAACCATAGCGTTTCACGCGACCAATTTCCGCCTCCAGTTGTTTGACGAACACGTCACGCTTGGGCAGGCCGGTCAGCTCGTCCGCCAGGCTGTGCTTGCGCGCATGAGTGAGCTCCTGGCGCAGGCGCTCACGGTCCATTTCCACGGCCTTGAGGTAATCCCCGGCGCTCGACATCTTTTCGATCAGCGCCTGACGTTCCTCGATCAATTCACTCAACCCCTTGACCAGGATCTGCTTGAGATCGTTAAACTCGCCGAGTGGGCTGTCGTAATTCTTCAGCGTCTCACGTTCGTTTTCCAGCAGCTCGCCGAACTTCTTGTCGAACGCGATACTTTCGGTTACCTGTTCAGCCAACGTATCTTCCAGCGCCTCGATCTTTTCCTGCTTTGAAGCGGGAGTCGTCTTAGCGGACTCTGGTTCAGACACCTGTGCCTCGATTGGCGGCACTGGCGCAGCAACCTCGACTGGCGGCGGCGTGGCTTCTGCGGTTGGTGCCGGTACAGGTTCGGGGATTACGGCCGGTTCCGGTGCCATTTCCGGTTTGGCTTCAACAACCGTCTCCGGGGGCTTCTCGACTACCGGTGCCGCGAGAATGACAGGCTCGGGCGAATCTGCCGGTGGCGGGGCGGATTCCATTTTCTCGGGTGCAGAAACCGGTGGCGGGGCGGCCGGTTTCGGGGCCGGTTTGGCCGGGGCATTCTTGGGAAGGTAGATCGTGAGCCGCTGCTGGATGAGACGTGCCTTGACGCGTGTGGGCGGATCGCAGGCCGGACTCATGGCGTACTTCCCCAGCAACGCATACAAGAAAGTGACGAAAACCAGCTCAAGGCGCCCGTCCTCGTGGCCGTATTTTTCCAGTCCGCGCTGAATCTGGTTGTAGAGAATCTGCCCGTGCTGGGTTCGCTTCAGGCCTTCGAGATGGAGCTTCAGACTTTGCAGCAGCGATGGATCGGCTGAAGTCGAAGTGTCACGGGAATCCGTCAAGTCCATCTCCTGGTTCAAAGGGTTGAAATACCTGCTTTTTAGGAGATTAGTCGCCCGACACCCGGTTCACAACCTGATGGCCCTCTATTGGACCTCGCGGCCGATAACCTAGCTTTTCAGGGTGGCCGGCGGTAAGCCGATTTCGAGCTCGATGCGGTTGCGGCCCAGGCGTTTGGCGCGATAGAGGGCGCGGTCGGCGCGGTCAATGAGGTCGATATGCGACTCGCCAACCGAATACAGCGAGATACCGGTAGAGAAGGTGGGCAGCTTGAAAGTCCGACCCTGGAATTCGCACTCGACTTGCAGTGCGCGGTTCTTGGCCTTGGTGATGGCAGCGACCGCCCCATCCTGGGTGGTATTGGGCAGCAGGACGGCGAATTCCTCGCCGCCGTAGCGTGCGACCAGATCATGATGGCGCAGCACCGTCAGCACGTCGACGGCGTAACTGCGCAGGATGGCATCGCCGGCGGCGTGGCCATGCAGATCATTGATAGCCTTGAACTCGTCCAGGTCGATCATGGCCAGCGCCAACGGCGAACCGTAACGCTGCGCGCGGCTGATTTCGTCCTGAAGCCGCTGCACGAACGCCCGGCGATTGGGAAGGCCGGTGAATTCGTCGGTCATTGAAAGCAACCGCACCTTGTTCAGTTCCTTATGCAGGCGCTCGCTGTCGGCCTTGATGAGTTTGAGATAGCCGCCGGTCTTGTGCAGCTTGACGTCGAGCGAGTGCTGGCCCTGGATCAGTTCTTCCAGGCCGCCGACCAGGATTTGCCGCAACTGCTCGACTTCCTTGTCGCTGGTGGCCTGATGCAGTGCGCGCAATTCGATTTGCAACAGTGCGCCGAACTCACGGTTCTGGGTGATGGCTTCGATGACAGTATTGGCGAGCGTCTCCTGCACTTTCGAAATTTCATTGCGCTGCTGCTCGAGATGCTGGCGGTAGGCGGTATCGACGCGGCGTTCTACCTCCGGGGTGCCATTCGGCTTGACGGTCGGTTTGCCTTTTCCGTTTCCGGAACGGGGTGTGGGAGGGATTGGCGCTTCTGGCGCTGGTGCGGGCGAACGCGCGGGCGGCGCTGGCCGGGATTCGGGCACCCGGAAGTCCGTCACTTCCATACGAAACTGCGAGGAGGCCGCCTGGCTGAGCTTCTCTTCGATGGCTTCTTTCGTGAACTGAGGGGCACCCCCGGCCGCAATCGGGCCGCGGCGCAATTGGATCAGGCGGGCGTTGATGCGAGTGATGTGATCCGCGCTCGGGTCGCGGGCGTAGGCGTTCAGCAGCAGGTGCAGCAACGAGGCATAGACATGGTCCACCTTGGCCTGTACGCCCTCCTGTTCATCCACGATCCGCGCGATCTGGTCGTATATGACGGCGCCGACCGGCGTGCGTTTCAGGCCTTCAAGCAATCCAAGCAGCTTTTTCGAGGACGACGCTCCACTCGCCTCAGCTTCATCCTGTACCAATGAACCCCACCTCCTGCTGAATCGGCGACAGCGCTAAACGCATGCCGCCAGCCGGCGCGGCGTGGACACCCTTATCCCTGTGGAGTTGCCGCCAATCGAGATCTGTTTATAGATCTTCTTGAAACAATTGTTCCATTTATTACTATTCAAGGACCAATTTACTCGCGCCGATTCAAAATAACAAACCTTGTCTGGGAATACAGGTGTAAACGACGCACATCAAAGACTTACCGCCGATAGTGGAGAATTCGTCTTAAGCAGAAAATCAGCGCCCGGGACGTCCCCGGCCGCGTCGTTTGGACTGGTATGACGCGATGGACTTCACCACTTCATGAAAGGGGATCGATTCCAGCGAGCCGAATTGTTCCTGCGCCTGCTGCACCAGCCCGTGGACATTATCGACCCGGCTGACAGCGCCCGGCGCGAACAGGCGCTGCAGTCCGATGAGGCCGCCGATCATGACCTTGATCTCCTTGCCGAAAGGAAGGTGGTCGGAAGTGTCAGTAACTTTCAGCGCAAACCGGGCACGATCGCGCATCAGCGCCAGCAATGTAGTGCAATTGTTGCGGGCGATATCGGAGCGGCAATTCACCCCCATGCGTTCCGCCACGGAAAAACGCGTGGCCAGCCCGCAGTCACACCGGGAGCTCAGGATGGCTTTCTCGAACGGGCAGCGGCCGTGTTCCATCCCGGCCGGCTACCGGTGGTTAGGCCGGCTCAATTCATGCACGGAATCCACCGTTACGCCGACCTTGTCCGGATTGACCTGTGGATGGATGCCGTGGCCCAGATTGAATACGTGTCCGCTCCCGCGCCCGAAGCTTTCCAGGACGGAACCCACCTCGGCGCGCACGCGTTCGTCGGAGGCATACAGTATGGACGGGTCCATGTTTCCCTGCAGGGCCACGCTGTTGCCGACCCGCGCCCGTGCGTCTTTCAGGTCGGTGGTCCAGTCCACGCCGAGGGCATCGCAGCCGGTGGCGGCCATCACCTCCAGCCACTGGCC
>DATCZH010000007.1:0-12216 GCA_036526015.1 Sulfuricaulis sp. | reverse complement strand
TCGTTGATTGGTTTCTGGCTCGGGCTGCATGCCAAACCCGTGCGTCTCGATACGGCCGCATTGACGGTCCTGTTCGCCGGGCTTGCCACCCTGGGCGGTTATTTCTGGAAGCAGTTCAGCAATTACAAGAATCGCAAGCTGCGTTTTATGCAGAGCTTGACGCAAAACCTTTATTTCAAGAACCTCGACAACAATGCCGGTGTGTTCCACCGACTGGTGGACGAGGCGGAAGAAGAGGAGTGCAAGGAGGCGATCCTGGCTTATTACTTTCTGGTGGCGCAGAAACAGCCGATGACGCGCGCCGAGCTCGACAGCACCATCGAGCGCTGGCTCCAGGAACAGTGGCAGTGCGACATCGATTTCGAAATCGGCGACGCCCTCGACAAGCTCCAGGGCCTCGGGTTGCTGGTGCCCAGTGGGGATCGGTTATCGGCGGTTCCCCTGGATGTCGCCATGCGCCAGCTGGACCAGCGCTGGGACGATTACTTCCGGTATGAATGAATGGAGGCGGAGTTATTAAGGAGCGAGGTCCGTTAAGCCTGTCTTTGTGGACGCGCTAGGGCTTACACTTCTAGAACAAATTCGAGGCCATGACGCATCGACAAACGCGCTGGGAAATCTCACAGTTGTCCACAGGAGCTAGCGTAAGGGAGTGGAGGGTTTAGCTTGTAATCCCTTCACACATTTTGGCACCTAACAGGTGAACACAATATAGAACCGCGAGACTTTTCCAGACGATCGCTCATCAAGTTTGCTCTCGCCGGGGTGGCGGGTGCAGCGGTTGCACGGCTCGACGCCGCGCCGGGGGTGGCCGAGCAGGATGGCCGGTCGCAAACGGGCGCACAACCTGAAGCGGGCGACACAGCTGAGGCCACTGCCCGGAAAGTCAGGCCGACCCGGATTGACGCACACGGTCATACTGTTCTTGGCTTGACTCCCGACCGGGTGATCGCGCTCATGGATCATGCCGGGATTAGTCACATGGTATTGATGGCCAGGGGTCGAAACGATCGACTGACGGCGGAGATCCATCATGCATATCCGCACAGAATTCTGCCGTTTGTCAGCAGCATGTATCCCGCCTGGCACCGGCAGGACGAACGGATGCTCGCCTATGCCGAGAAACAACTGGGGACCGGCCGATTCAAGGGGGTCGGCGAGGTGATGCTGCGATATTTTGGTATTCCCGCCAAGAACGAACCGTCGATCAACGTGCAGGCCGATTCCCCATTCATGCGGCGACTGGCCGACATCGTTGAACACCACGATGCCGTGATGATCGTACACATGGAGCCTGAACCGGATGCGATTCGATCACTGGAGAATCTGCTGAGCTACAACAATAAACTCAAGTTGATCTGGGCGCACTGTGGCACGGTAGCCAGAGTGGCGGAAAAGACGATCGGGCATGCCGACATAGGCACCTTGATGGAAAAACACCCAAATCTGTACACGGACATCGCCGGTGTGCAACCAAAGACCGTGGCGCCAACAGGTGGAATGCGCCGGCCGTCGATCACCAACAATCACGGTACGCTGTTGCCGAGATTCAAGGAAATCCTCGAACGGCACAGCGATCGGGTGCTGTTTGGCCTGGATACGCCCTGGAAAGAATGCTGGGCCGAAGAACCTTTCGAGCGATGGACAAGGTGGGCCGACAAAGTGGTGGCCCAGCTTGCGGATGCCGAAATGGGTGAGCGGATCATGCACGGAAACGCTGAACGGCTTTTCAAGATCTAGCCGTGGGCTTTGGCCGATCCAAATAATAGACCAAATGGCTCAGTACCCTTTAATGCTGCCCCCTTTGTCGGCGATGATCGGGGCTATCGCAGATCACAGTTCGTGCGAATACAGTTTCTGCTACTCGGATCTTGAGCGACTGAGCATTGATCTTCGCCACTCGCAGTTTTCGTTGCTGGACCGGCGTGCCCGGCTGTTATCCAATCCCTTCGATACACCCAGAGCTTAAAGGGGCCGGTTTCGATTATTTCCGGTCAGATCCGGATGGTGCGGCGGTTCGTCCCACCTGGGTATCGAACAACGTGAGTTCCCAGCGGTCGGCGTGCAGGTCATGCCGCAGGATGTATGTGGCGCTGGTGTCGCCGCGGACCTTGAAATAGCGATGCTCGGGCGAGATCCACCGGTCCAGGATCTCCGCGACCGCGACCGGCCGTTCACCCAGCCAGAAGCGCCGTGGCTCCTCCTCGCCGCGGTGCCCGGCATAACACTCCACGCGGATGGCGAAAACCGGAGTGCTCATGGTGGTTCCGGCTTCACTTCCGCAGGGTCAGACTCCGTTGGCGCCGGTTCCGGGGGTGCCGCGAAGTAATCGCACAGCTTTTCCATGCGATTGAAGTGACTGCCTTTCCAATATGCCTGGCCGCAGTCTTTGCATCTTCGAAAGCGGTCGTAATACTTTTTGGTTTTGGGCTCCAGTTGGTGCAGCACGGCAGCTTTCTCCACGTCCTCCAGTTCGCCGTTGCAGCGCAGGCAGCGGGTGTAAGGGCGCACAACGCCATACAGATCCAGGCGCGTGAGGATTTCCCTGACCTGTTCCCGGGGTTTGACGGTGCGCACGAAATAACCGTGGGTAATGATCCTGTGTTGCAGCAGGGCGCGGTCGCGCGTCAGCACGATGCGTTTTTCACGGCTCGCGATCTGCGCCACTTCCGTGTCAATAAAGTTGTTGCGGTAAATCACATCGAAGCCCAGCAACCGCAGGTAGCGCGCCAGTTGCCCGAGATTGGCATCGACGACGAAGCGCGGGTGGCGCAGGGGTTTGTCCCGCAGCCGCACCAACGGGCTGATGTCCAGGCTCTCAAACATGGGGTAAACGCTGATGCGGTCGCCCGCCTGCACGATATAGGAAAAATCCACCGACCGGCCGTTGGCCAGGATCACTTCCACCTCGGTGTGCGGCACGCCGAAGGATTCGATCAAGTCCTTGACCGAGGTGCGCCGCGTGAGCTCGTGGGTAAAGCTGATCTTGCGCCGCGCCGGCGGCAGAAAATCATTCAGTTCTTCGTAGAAGCGCAATTGCACCTGAGACATGGGTGGTGGTGGTGATCCAACTCGCGCAATCATGGTAGAACGGCCGCACGGCACCGACAACTGGCAAAAAAAACGCTATGAATCAGC
This sequence comes from Sulfuricaulis sp., assembly GCA_036526015.1. Taxonomy (GTDB): domain Bacteria; phylum Pseudomonadota; class Gammaproteobacteria; order Acidiferrobacterales; family Sulfurifustaceae; genus Sulfuricaulis. The sequence continues at coordinate 9,078 of DATCZH010000007.1, read as the reverse complement.
GCTCCCCGACATCAAACCTCCGTCACCGAGACGAGGAAATGTAATGCCCAAAAAACCGGGGTCTAGCGCGACGGCTCACGCCGTGGCCAGGGCGCGGTAGATCTGCAGCGACACGCCCCCGAGCCCGAACAGCAGCATCCCGAATATCACCAAAGCGCAGAGCAGCGGCACAACGCCGAGCACGCCCACCACGGTCAGCGTGATCACCAGCGCCGCCACGCGCCAGCCGCGGGTGATTTCCACCTGCCGGCGCAGCCGTTTCAGAACGGTTTCACCGGTGCACAGCGCGCCGGCCAGAAAGCCGCCGAGCAAAGCGACCACGTAGCCGGCGAGCAAAATGAAACCGAGCCACACGCCGATAATGCTGGCGAACAACAGAACGATCACCAGCGGCGTCGCCGTCAGTACCGCCAGCCCCAGGCCCAGCGACTTCCACGGCGCCAGCGCGATCTGAGCCGTGACCGCCGTGGCCGCGCGGGCAAACAGCAACAGCAACACAATACCGGTCACCATGAGGCTCACGAAGACGCCCAGGCGCGCACCCACGCGCGCGGTGGGGCCGTGCTCATGCGTCGGCGCGGGCAGGTGCGTGACTGTGCCTTCGATTTTCGCGGCTTTGTCGATGACCGCCTCTTTCGGACTGATATAGCGCAGGTTGCCGTGAATCACGGCCTCGGGCCGGATCTCGATGTTCTCGCCCGCGAGCGTGGCGTCGCCCATGACCTCGCCCGCGATCACGATGCGCCCGCCCGCGGCTTTGAGCTCTTTGCCGATACGACCGGCAATGTCGACCCGGCCGCCGGCGAACCAGCCACGCCCACCGACATGCGTCGATGGCGCGAGCGTTACGCTGCCACCGGCCAGCAAGGCATCATCGCCGACATCGGCCTCGAGCGTCACCGAACCACCCGCGGCGCGCACGTCATCGTGCATCTTGCCGCGGATCGTGACATTGCCCCCGGCGAGCAGTGCATCGCCCTTGATGTTATCGCCGACGGTCACGTTACAGCCGGCGGCAATCACGTCGCCGTCAACTTCCGCGGCGACGTAAACATTGCAGCCGGCCAGATAGATATCCTCTTTCACGGACCCGCGGCGGCTGACCGACTCGCCGATTTCCTGAGCAAGCAGGGCGGAAGCAGGGAGCAGCAGCAACAGCGCGAACAACAGAACTTCCATGGCGATCCGTATCTGGCGTTCGGTGCAACGCTGCGATCGATTGCGCACAGACAAAGCGTGCGCCGGTGGTGGGCGAAAAAAGGGAGAAAAAGCACAGCCGTGGTTGAAGTGACTATGCATTGGACCTCCCACGTGTATCTGCTCCACTATACACAGCAAGGATAATATTGTATTGAGCTGGGTCAAAGCCGCGACCCGTTGTTGAGCCACCGTTAACTCGCCGCCAATATCACTCCATATACCGGCAGCGCTGGTTCGAAAATCACAAACGGTAACTCTCCTCGGCATTTATATCTTGCAGCATGCGACCCACGAAGATGTGTGGGAGATGACGTTGTTTGACAGCTGCACCAATGTCAATACCCGCCTTTCTTCGACTTGAGCCAGACGCTCAAAAAAAAATATCTACTTGTGTAACTGTCTTCGGGGTATGGAGCCTCAGCGCGCCGCGCGCAACGTGGCGATGAGTGCGACGGTTATCGCTACCAGACCGGGCAGGAACAGCCACCAGGCAAATGCACCCGGCACATAGCCGCGAAAACCTTCGGCGCCGTGCGGCAACAGTGTCGCGCCCGGTGCGAGGAACGCGGCGAGCACCAGCAGCACACCTGTCAGAAACAGCGCGATCCAGGCGATGCGCCAGCGTGGTGCCCGTGCCGCCGACAGGGCCCAGCCGCCCCACAACACGAAAACCAGTGCTATCGTTACCGGTGTCAGCCAGGGACCGAACCACGGCCACGGGATCAGGAACAGCACGTCCCATTCGGTGAACGTCAGCGGCCAGCCGATCAACAGCTTGAGCCACGCGTAATAGAAGATATCCCACAGCCCGAAGACGTAGACCAGGGCGGCGAACCGGCGCGCGGCATTCTTCTGCGCCACCCATACCACGCTCAGGATCATGACGCCGGTGGCCAGCTCGCGCGTGAGCTCCATGGCGAGGTGCGCATTCGACAGCAGCCGCAGCGGAAAAATCGCCAACGGATTGTCCGGATAGTAGAGGACGCGTAGATAAACGACGAGCACTGCCTCGACACAGGCCATGGCGAGGGCGTAGAGCGCGAGCCAGAACAGCAGGTGGGGTGAGGCCGGCTTGGCTATCGGGTTTGGCATGGTGTGCGCGTCACAGACGAATAATCATTAAAGCAGTCGAGTGATTGATAAATAGACACTCCAGGTGCTTTAGTTATTTCAACCGCTAGCTTGCATTCAGAGTTGCGATCGCGGGGGTTGTCTGCGGCATCTCCACCCAGGATCAAGTCCTGAGCGCGGCCGACTCTCTGGCACACGTGGCGATTGTGGTCGTTATACTGTGCCGACAGAAAAGCTCCACGCATTGACCGCGTGAGGCAAAATAAATACCGAATGCGTTTCCACAGCATTGAGGCAGGTCAAGGATTCAATAATTCTCGGCCGCGGTACGGCGGCACTGACGCGATTCACAGCGCCGGACGGCTCGCGATGGTTCTTAATGACTCGATGCGTGAAATCGACTGCACTCACGGCGAAGGTGGCGGACAACTACTTTTCTCTCGCAGAAAATTGATGTACCTCAACAACTTGATTCTGATTATGTGTATAGTTTTGCGTAACACTGATGTATCTCGATCAAGTAGAGAAATCAGGTTTAATCTGCAGAAAGTAAATTAGTGCGCTAGAGGCAGGAGGCCAACTCCACCATGCTGTCTCGCGATCCCGTGCCATTCCATCTATAGCTGACTATACCGCGCCCCCTGGCACGGTCTGCCGCCTCGCGGGCGGCGTGGGTTGTAAGCCTCCTGAAATTCCAGCTACTGCAACGGCACACACGCCGTGGGGCGCGACGGTGAGCGAAAGCAACAAGGAGATGGTCATGAAAACCGGATCCACTTCATATTCCCTGTTCCATAACGTTGTAGCGGCAATCTTGAATCCGAGAACGGTGTTCGTGGTATTCATGAGCCTTCTTGGGCTTATCGCTTGCGGTGGCGGTGGCGGGTCAGGCGATACGCCGGAACTCAATTATCCGTGTGTGTCATGGTGCAATACGATTGCCCCGTGGCCACACGACGGGAATCCGTACGAAAGTGCAAACTTCACAGTCTATGGCGATACTTCGAGTATTCAGGCGCGAATGGGCTTGGCGTCGATAGCCGAAGGAGTACTTACCGACCTGAAGTCGCAATTTGAAATCTTGAACAACGACCTCTTCGTTTTCCCGGCCGATCAGACCAAGATCCATCTCTATGCATTCAAGTCCTACAACCCCACTCAATGGGGTGGGCAGGGATTCTGGGGCGGTATGCTCATTTATTCTCTGGATCATCCCCAGCGCAGCGCAGCAGGTTTGACTGAAATTGGAAGCTATACGCGTTTAGTAACCCATGAGATCACTCATGTGATTCAAGGTCTGCTCATCGGGTCCATCCATACTTATTCCACGCATACTTGGTTTGAAGAGGGGTTGGGAGAACTAATTTCGTCGCTGAATCCCGAGCGCAGCATCACCAACTTGACGGAATTGAACAATTTGACCGCGAAATATGGCGAACTGAATCCCATCGCCATTCACAACGACATCTATCCAGCAATCGAGGGCGTAGCGCAAAATTACTACTACCCGATGTTCGAATTGACCATGCGATACCTTCTGGACGCTCAGGGATTGGGTCATTCGCTCTTGGATGTCAAGCAAGTGTTTCTCGATATGCGCGGCGGTATGAGTTTCAGCGATGCGTTCCAGAGTAACTTCGGTTTATCCGTCGTCGACTTCGAGGCTGAGTATTTCCTCCGGATCAGGCAGTATTTAAGCTGACCTTTGCGACCGTCAGCATTCAACGCAATGCAGACGCTAGATCAAGGAATCAGAGTTATTGATTAATAGTAGTGGGGTCAGATCACAGTTCTCGCTAGTAAAAGAGGACAGAGGGTTTAGAGAACAAGCAAACTGGATTACGCCGGGAACGGCTGCAACGATAGTCGAGCCGGTGATCCGACCTCATTATATATCAGCCGCTACCTGGAATCCTGGCGGCGATCGTAGGATCTGTCATCCCTGCGCGGCGGCGGTGACGGCTGGTATTCCCGTTGCTGCTGTCGCTCCAGCAGTCGCTGCTCGCGACGGTGCACTTCCCCCAATTCCTTCATCTCCGATTGCTGTTGCCGGCGAATATTCTCTTTGGATGGCGCAGGGCCCTTGGTTTCGAGTTGTTTTCGATAATGCTCCTTCAGCCGTCGCTGTTCCGTATCCTGCTGCATGAGCAGTTGCCGGCGCTGCGTTTCTGCCTGTTGACGGACGCGCTCGGGCGGTTCAGCCGCGCGCGGCAGACGTGGTGACGGCGGACGGGCGCCAGGCGGGGCGTGGCTCACTTTCGGTCGGTAAACTGGTAACTCTTTGCCACGCGCTGTCGCGCCGTGTTCGGCCGGCGAGGCCACATCACGCACGCGGTAACGGACGAACCGTTGCCCGGAATCTTTTTCCATCTTGTTGACGTCGTAACCGCGGTTGACGATCCGGTCATGGTCGAGGTGATAGCGGGTGACGTTGGTGGTGCGCTTGATGATCGTCACGTTGCGGGCCGGCAGCTCGATGTGGCGATATACATGATCGCGCCGGAAGTCGCGCTCGTGGCAAAACACCCAGTGGGTATGGTGAATATGGCGCTCGATTTCCACGATCCGGATGCGAAAACCGATTCCCGGATACCAAATGGCAATGGGCGGCAGCGGCGCCCAACCGATCCAGCCGTCGCCGTAGCGCCAGTTCACCCATGCCGGACCCCACACCGTGTCGGGCACCCACACCCAGCCATAATCATCATCGTAGACCCAGCGACCGTAGTGAAATGGCGCCCAACCCCACGGCCAATATGAAACCCAGTACCAGCCGTAATCGTCCGTGTACGCCCACTGCCCGTGCGTGTACGGGCGCCACGACACCGGCACGCCATGCGGTACCCACACCCAGCCGAACTCAATCCTATTTATCCACTGACCGTAGGGCGCGAGCTCGTTGTAGAACATCTGAAAATCCACGCTCACGTCGGCCGCCGTGGCGGTGTGAGGGGTGCCGGCGCACCCGCCGAGAACGAACACGGCGACCAGGAGTGCGAAGATATGTTTGCGCATCGCGGTATCTCCGAAGCGTCATGCGACATGCTGATAATGACACGCGGCTCGCACGCATGGGTGCAGCCGGCACAAGGAACGACGCTCGTTTAAATGGATTATTTTTATATTATTAACGCATTCAGGATCATCCGCGTTGACATAGCTCAGATTTGCGAAACCGGAAATTACAGGTGCCAGGCGCTCGTTGCACCCTGGGCAGCAAGCGTTTTGCAGACCAAATCCCGCGTTTGCGGAGACACCACGGAAAAACCACACTCGCGTTGGTCGTGTAACCGAACCCCATGGATAATAGCGACTGCATGCGCGCAATAGACGGTTCCTACGGTGAGGGCGGCGGACAACTGCTGCGTACTGCCTGTGCGCTTTCCGCCATCACCGGCGAGGCGGTGCGGCTGCACGACATCCGGGCGCGGCGCGACCCGCCTGGCCTCGCTCCCCAGCATCTCACCGCGGTGAAAGCCGTCGCGGCCCTGTGTGATGCGCAGGTTGAAGGACTCGAATTACGGTCAGAGGAACTGATCTTTCGCCCGGGCAAGCTGCGCGGCGGGGAATTCCGTTTTGACGTGGGCACCGCCGGCAGCGTCACGCTGGTGTTGCAGGCACTGCTGCCCGTGGCGCTCGTCGCCGGCGCGCCGGCGCGCATCCACGTGATCGGCGGTACCGACGTGCGGGGCGCGCCGCCGCTGGATTATCTGCGGTTTGTGTCGCTGCCGTTGCTGGCGCGGATGGGCGCGGAGGTGCCACTGACGCTCAAGCGGCGAGGCTACTATCCGCGCGGCGGCGGGGAGGTGGTGGTCGTGGTGTCGCCGCACCGCCTTAAGGCGCTGCGCATCGAAACTCCTGGAGCGGTGCAGGAAATTCACGGCATCGCCCATGTGGCCGATTTGCCGGAACATATCTTGACGCGCATGCAGAAGATGACGGCGCGGATATTGGCCGATATCGCCCCTGTCGAGATCGAATCGCAAATACTGGGTCACGATCAAGCGATCGGGCAGGGCGGAGCGATTGTACTGTGGGCGCGCACGGCGCACGCGCTGCTCGGCGGAGCCGAAGTGGCGCAGCGCGGGATTCCGGCGGAGCGCATCGCCGGGAACGCGGCGCAGGCACTGCGCCAGGACATTCTGGCCGGCGCGACCCTCGATATCCACGCCTCTGACCAGATTCTGATCTATTCCGCGATGGCGCCGGGCCCTTCCTATTTCCTGGTGCGTACGCTCTCATCCCATGCGCAGACCGCGCTCTGGCTGTTGCAGCAGTTTTTTTCGCTGCGCGTGAATACCCGTCCGGCAGGGGCTTGCACACGAGTGGATATCGAGCCAGGGTGATAATCAAGAGACCTCCAGGAGTCAGAGTACCGCGCTCACTGGTTCTTTCCCCCACGGCCCTTAGTGACCGCTCTTCACCTTGCGCTTAAAGGCCGCCAATTCCTTCTTGGCATCAGCAAATTCACCCTACGAATGTGTCTTCCGCGAATTCCAAGACGTTGACGGTCCGGTTACTGGCCGTAGCGGCTGCGGCGGTGGTCGAGACGATGCAGTCCGTGCTGCTCGGCGCATTGTAACGCTTCCTGGAATTCCGCTCCCGTGACGGGCCGATCAAGCGATGGATATTCGTCCGCGTGGTAACACGGATGGTACTGATCCATGAGATTGAGATAGGTGTTGCGTGATATTTCCCGGGACAGGAAAGCCAGCACCTGGTCAGTGCCGGCGATGCCCGCCGGTAACACCAGATGTCGCACCAGCAGACCACGCCGCGCGATACCGCGTTCGTCCAGCACCAGATCACCCACCTGGCGGTGCATCTCCTTGACCGCGGCCTGATTGATCTCGACGTAGTCCCGCACTTTCGAATACTGGCGCGCCAGCCGCGAATCGCCGTATTTCATGTCCGGCATGTAGATGTCGATGATCCCATCAAGGAGGCGCAGAGCTTCCGGGCTGTCGTAGCCGCCAGTGTTGTACACCAGCGGCAGGCGCAGTCCTTGCTCGGCAGCAAGGCGCACCGCGGCAATGATCTGGGCCACGACGTGGCTGGGGGTCACGAAATTGATATTGTGGCAGCCGAGGGATTGCAGACGCAGCATCATGCCGGCCAGTTCCGCCGGTGTGACCTCGTGGCCGGTGCCTTTCTGACTGATGTCCCAGTTCTGGCAAAACACGCAACGCTGGTTGCACCAGCTGAAAAAAATCGTGCCCGACCCATTCACGCCGCGCAGCGGATCTTCCTCGCCGTGGTGCGGACCGTAACTGTTCACGACGGCGCGCTCACCGGTGCGGCACACCGCACCTTTCGTGGTTTCACGCCGATTGATGTGGCAATAGCGCGCGCACAAATCGCAATTCTCCAGGTGTTGCCAGGCCTGTCGCTCACGGTTAAGCAATTCGCCGCGCTCGAGCAGGGCGAGGTAGGCCGGTTCCAACGTGCCGGCGGCGGAATAGGGAGCGGGTTTTGCCGTCATGGCGGGCGCAAATGGTTCCTGCAATGACTCCTTTGGCCATTAACCCTTTCAAGGAGAATTAACACGTAAGTTTGTTCCACGTCATGGGCCTTATGAAGAAAATCGGGTAAGAGAGCAACTCCCGCTAATTTTAGAAATTAGCGTTTTCTGATCCCGATTTTGTTGCAGACGCGAGATTCCTCAGTACGGCATGGGCTTGGCGTAATCCAGCACCTCGCCGGCTAACTCGGGTGAATAGTGTGCGAGGTCATCCACCGATAAAAAGCCGGCCATGGTCTTGTCGCGGTTCAGCACGGGAAGCCGGCGGATATGATGTTCCTCCATCTGCTGCGCGGCATTGGTGACGTTGTCATCGCCAAAGCAAAACCAGATGTCGCGCGACATGATCTCGCTCACTTCGGTCGTGGCCGGATCGAAGTTTCCGGCCACTCCTCGGCAACAGATATCACGATCCGTGATCATGCCGATCAGCATGCCGTCCAACATCACCGGTAGCGAGCCGACTTTGAGGTCGCGCATCGTGCGCGCGGCATGGCACAACGACGCCGTAGGCGAAATGGATTCTAACTTGCGCGTCATTATTTTCTTTACCAACATATCACCCTCCTTTGCTGCCTTTGGCTGGCAACACAGTAATATTCAAATAGAAAGTAGCCGTTGTGTCGTTGATTGCCGTCAAAATGCCTGTAAAACTGGGGTTAAATCACAGTTTTCGCTAATATAAGGAACCAACGGGATCTGACCCCGGTTTATTCGTTAATAATTACTTGGCAACCTGATGACATCGGCTGAATCAACCACCTTTTTTTCGCGCAACTGGTCTCTGTATGACCTGATCACGAAACATAACTACATGTATCACCGCGAGATCTATGCGGGGATCGCGGATCTCCTGAAGCGGCGTAAAAATCAAAACCAGTATCAACTGCTGGACCTGGGATGCGGGAATGCCCGCTTTCTGGCGCCTTGCCTCATGCAATCTCCTCCCGCCCGCTATGAAGGCGTGGATTTATCCGAAGCCGCCCTGGAAGAGGCGCGCGGTTACCTGGCCAAGCTGCCTTGCCCGGTGGTGCTTAAGCATGGCGAATTGCTGGAAGCCGCCGAATCCACCGATAACCAATGGGATGTCATTTTTACGGGGTTTGCTCTTCATCACCTGACGTTTGAAGAGAAAACACGTTTTTTCCAAGCGGCCGGACGATGTCTCACCGACAGCGGTTGGTTGCTGATGGTTGATGTCGTACGCGAAGAAAATCAGAGCCGGGAAGATTACCTCGAGGATTATTTACGGCTCATGCGCGAACACTGGACGCAAATCCCCCCGG
>DATCZH010000006.1:0-14757 GCA_036526015.1 Sulfuricaulis sp. | reverse complement strand
CGGCCTCGGCAATGGCCTTGTGGTGAAGATATAACCCTTCCTGCGTTGGCTTGTTGTAATAAGGCGTGACCAGCAGGCAGGCATCGGCGCCGGATTGCTCGGCGCAGCGCGTGAGCTCGATTGCCTCGGTGGTGGAATTCGCGCCGGTCCCGGCGATGACGGGAAGCTTTCCATTGGCATACTCAACCGTGCGACGGATGACCTCGCAATGCTCGTCCATGTCGAGTGTCGGCGATTCGCCGGTGGTTCCCACCGCCACGATGGCGTCGGTGCCGTTTTCGACGTGGAAATCGACCAGGCGACGCAGAGCGGACAAGTCCAGCGACCCGTCCTCGTTCATGGGCGTGACCAGGGCCACCATACTGCCGTGAAACATAAGATAAAGACCTGAAAATAGAACTGGGAAAGGCGCATGGTACTTGCCGCCTCCGCCCATGACAAGACACCACATGATGCATTGGCGGCCGATTTCATGGCTCAAACAGCTTGCGGCCGTGGCGCCATGGCCGCACCTGTTTTAAGCTTCCGGCCCATGGCAGATTCCACCCCGAAGCCTGTCCGCGAAATCCGCATCAACCCGATCGTGCCGAGCGAATCGGTGCTGGTGGCGACCGCGCGCGGCATGCGTCCGAAAAAGGCCGAGGCGCCCGCGCCGCGTGATACCCGCGGACATGTCGAGACTTGCCCGTTCTGCGCCGGCAATGAACATATGACACCGCCGGTGATTGCCGCTTATCCGGACGAGAATAACTGGGAAATACGCATTGTCGAAAATCTCTATCCGGTGTTGGGTGATGATCAAAGCAACCCCAGCCTCTCATTCGGGCTGCAACAGACCATTGATGGCTACGGTCGGCACGAGGTCATGATCGATCACAATCGGCACGGCATCGCCATTCACGAGATGAGCGAGCCGCATCTGGCGATGTTGTTCTCCGCCTACCGCGAGCGCATGGAACAGCTCTACCATTCCAATTCACGCCTGCGCTACGTGCTGGTGTTCAAGAATTTCGGCCCCGCCGCCGGGGCCTCGATCACGCACACCCACAGCCAGATGGTCGCGACACCGGTGATCCCGGATAACGTGCAGATGGAGGTTTCAAGCAGCCGCGCCTACTACCGCCAGCATCATCATTGTATTTTCTGTTCCTTGATCGACGAGGCGCTCACCTTCGAGGCGACCCTCTACGACCGCGAATCCGGCGAGATCCGGCGCAAGATCAGCGTCGGGCAGTACGTCATCGAGCGGTTGGGGAGATTCATCGCGATCAAGCCTTTCGCCAGCCGCTACGAGTGGGAGGTGCATATCCTACCGCTCGCGCATCAAAGTGATTTCCTGCGAATTGCGAAGGAAGAGTTGACCGATCTCGCGCGCTTGATGCGTCGCACCATGGCACGCCTCGACGCCGTGCTGGGCGGCGCCCAGTACAACTACTTCCTGCATTCACTTCCACATGACAAGGACAGCGAAGATTGTGACGCGAGCTATCACTGGCACCTGGAGATTACCCCTCGCACCAGCATTCCTTCCGGCTTCGAACTCGGTTCGGGATTATTCGTCAATACGGTGGCCCCGGAAACGGCGGCGGAAAAATTGCGGGCGGTGAAGCTGGAATGATCGTGTTCACCCGTTTTATTTATGTCCGGGAAACAGCCGGCAAGTCCCTGATCACGGAGTCAAGGTCGAGCAACTGTATGGCCGCGATCGCGCACTCCCACCGCCCTTCCTGACAGAGGCCGCTGATGCCGGTATTTTCATAGGCGTCCTGTGCTGCCTTGAGACAGGCAGCGCGCACGGCTTCGGCCAGTCGCTGTTGTAGTTTCCATTGGTTCATGGCTTTATCTCCCTAAGAGTGTTGCGCCCATGATGAAGGCTTTGACCTGCATCAAGGCAGGCGCCAATCATCCGGAGCATGTTGGGCAATGTTACAGCCACAATGTCATGAGGGATGCCGTCATGGGAACTGCAGCCCGTAGAGTCAGTACCAGCCCCCGTCGCATACGTCGCGACCGATTCATAAAGGAATTCGAACACGATACCTACAAAACCAAGGGCAAACTGCGCGAGCCCACCGTCTGTCCCGAGTGCGGCGCGGTGTTTCACAAGGGGCGCTGGCAATGGCTGGCACGTCCGCGCGCTGCGCGCGAAACGCTCTGTCCCGCATGTCATCGGCAGCAGGATAAATATCCCGGTGGCTATTTGACAATGAGCGGCCCATTCCAGAAACAGCACCGTGACGAGATCCTGCGCCTTGCCCGCAACCTCGAGCGGCGCGAGAAAAAGGAACATCCGCTGCGGCGCATTATGTCACTTCAACAGCAGGGTGACGATATCCTGATCACCACGACCACGATGGGCATGGCGCGGGCCATCGGTGACGCCGTGCATAACGCCTACAAGGGCGAGCTTTGCTTTCAGTATACGGACGAGGCCAACATCCTGCACGTAGCGTGGAAACGCTGACACGCGACGTGCCATGCGAGGAACACATTATGGATCTGACCACCAAAAATCTGGCAGAAGCAAAGGAAACGATGGGCAATCTGCTGGAGCAATTGGGACTGACCAACTACCTTTTCGAAGTGGAGCCCCGTGCCGATGGTTGGGAAGTTCGCGTGGAATGCCCCTTCAACAGTGCTTGGCAATCTTCCGTTTTCACCGTAGAGGATACGGCTTTGCGCGCCTGCCGCACCGATCGGATCATGCGAGATCATATGCTGAGTGAGCTGCAAAAACGCCTCGCACCACCGGGCATCAGCTGAGTCCCATACCGCCGCCCCGGTTGGGTAAGTTGCTTCATGCACGACTCCGATTGCGTTGAATTCCTGCAATGGGTGCTTCCGCGGCTCCATCGGCGCTGGCCCGGCTTCCGCAAGGTGCGCGCGCAAGTCTGCAAGCGTATTGACCGTCGCTGCAAAACGCTTGGCCTCGCAGGACCACGTGCCTATCGCGACTATCTTGAAGGGCATCCGGACGAATGGGAACCGCTCGACCGGCTTTGTCCAATAACGATATCCAGTTTCTATCGCGACAAGGCGGTCTTCGATTATTTTGGCGCCACGCTGTTACCTCAATTGGCACGGGGCGCGCGCCAAAACGACGCCCATGCTCTGCGCGCGCTGAGCATCGGCTGTGCATCCGGAGAAGAACCATATACGCTGAAACTCGTGTGGCATTTTCATGTCGCGCCGGTTCATAGAGAATTATTGCTGCAAATCGTGGCTACCGACGTGGTATCGGAAATGCTCGAGCGCGCGAGCAAGGCCTGTTATTCCGCCGGCAGCCTCAAGCGGCTGCCCGAAGCGTGGCGCAGCCAGGCGTTTGAGCCCGTGGCAGGTGAATACTGTCTGCGCGCGGCATTCCGTCGGGGGATTGAGTTCGTGCAACAGGATGTGCGCGTGGCGCTGCCGGAGGGATGTTTTAATCTGATTCTCTGCCGCAATCTGGTGTTCACGTATTTTGACGAGACCACGCAGCAGCAGATCCTGGAGCAGTTGCTGACTCGCCTCTCGACCGGTGGCGCATTGGTCATCGGGCGCCACGAAACCCTGCCGTTTAGGACCGGGGGATTAATACCTTGGCCAGGGACCAAAGGACAGGGCATCTTCCAGCGCTGCTAGCCCATCGTGGAGTTACATGGTTTTTTCCGCAGGCCAGTCATCCGCCATTACTGGGCGGATTCGTCCCTCTGCATGATCCCGAAACGGTTGCCCTCGGTATCCACACAAATTGCCAAGTACCCGATCCCTGGGATGGTCTGTTTGGCTTGAACAACCTTTCCACCATTCGCCACGATGCTGGCGCTGATGTCGTCCACCGACGCCACATCGACAAAGTTTATGATGGAATCCCCGGCGTGCTCGCGTCTGGCCAATCCACCATCGATGCCGGGTTCGTTCGGCTCGCCGGTTTTGACGAGCCAGTAATCGAAAGGCCCACCCCACTTTTCCACCTTCCATCCGAAGACGTCGCGATAGAACCGGAGCGCACGCTTGGGGTCGTCCGCGCTGATATCAAAATGAACCACCCTTGGTATGTGATGATACTTCCGTCAATACGGTGTTATCCCACCGCCACGCGCGCGGCCTTTTCCCCCAGGGCGTGAATCTTTTTCATGGTTTCGCGCAGGAAAGCAGGCAGATCGGAAGGCTGGCGTGACGTCACGAGATTGCCGTCCACCAAAACTTCGGCATCATGGTAATTTACCCCGGCGTTCCGAAGTTCTTCCGCCACCGATCGGTAACAGGTTGCGGTTCGGCCCTTGAGCACACCGGCGGAAACCAAAATCTGCGGTCCATGGCAGATGGCAGAGACGGGCTTGCCGGCCTCGAAGAAGGCGCGGACGACGTCGAGCACCCGCTTGTTTTCCCGCAAAGCCGACGGTGCCTTGCCGCCAGGCAGAACCAGCGCGCTGTATTGCTCCGGGTGCACGTCGGCGATGGCCACATTGGCCTCGATCTCATAGTCGTGTTTGCCCTTGATAAACCCTTTGGTCAATGACGCAATATCTACCGTAATGCCTTCCTCCCTGAGCCGGTAGTAAGGAACCAGCAACTCGGAATCCTCGAATCGATTGGCACTGATGATGAGCACTTTCATAAACGCCTCCTGCTTGCGTAATTGCGTTACGTGCCGGATGCTAAGGTCGGCCCAGCGGCATGAGATATAACGGCGCTTCGCCATCCGGCAATTGGAGCAGTTCCCGCACCGCGTCATCTTCAAAAGCGCCAACCACCACCGTGCCTAGACCCAGCGCCGTCGCCTGCAGAAAAACATTTTGTGCAGCATGGCCGGTTTCGATGTGCACATAACGCACGCCGCGGCTGCCGTACTTGCGTGTGGTGCGCCGCTCGATAGCGGTGAAAACTATCACCGCGGCCGCCTCGCTCACGGCGTCCTGCCCGTGCGTGGCCAACGCCAGTTTATGACGTTGATCGCCTGTGATCATCTTCATGAGCTTGTGCCCGGCGGATGCATATTGATAGACCCCGGAATCCAGATCCCGGACCCTCCCTGCCACCAGGTACAATTGCAGCGGAGAAAGCGCCCCGGCGGATGGCGCCGTGCGCAAACCATCATGACAGGTGATGCCCTGGGCCGCCCACAGGAGCTGTGAAACTTCAACCTGCGTCAACGCGGCCTTGCCGAATTTACGGATGGAGCGGCGTTCATGCAGCGCGCGCTCGAGGGGAAAACCACTGTCCAGGCGCGGTGGCGGGAGGGAAATCATGTCTCCCGACCGCGTCGCCTTCGTAGCTGAGGCAGGATAGGCTGGAACAGCCATCATCAATATTCCCGTGAGCCAAATGCCGATCAACCATCCTCGCACGGACGGGATTCAGGCGGCGATCATCGTGTCAGGACACAGGCTTTCCCCCGCTAACTGACAACGCAGCGATATTTCCACGGGCCTCGTCTTTCCTCCCTCGACATCTCCTCGCGCCGACGCTGTATGCCTTCGCGAGCCCGCTAACGGAATTACACGCGCCGGAATTCCATTTTGTGGCACTTGGCGCATGGCGGAAGATGGGCGGGTGTCTGCAACACGACCCGTTCGCCACAGTCTGTGCATTCGAATGTACCGCTATGGACCATCTCACCGGTCTGATAGACCTGTTGCTCCAGCTTGCTTCCCGCCTGGTGCAACCAATCGGCCATGGCATCGGCGGCGCCCGCGAGAAACATGCTGCTGCGGTCACGCCACACCCCGAAGAGATCGGATGATTTTTCCGAAAAGGCTTGCCATTTCGGTCCCATCTTCATGGCCGCGCTGGCCATATCCTTGCGCAACGTGGTTGTGATTTTGCTGATGGTCTCTGCGGTATATTCTCCGGTCTTTTTGAGTTCCGCCGTCGCCCGTTCGAAAGCCTGCTTCAACGTCTCAGCATTCACCGTGTCGCGCGCTTCGGCAAGGACTTTCGTCACACCCGCGCGCAGCTTGTCATAGGCTGCGCGCTCCTGTTTCTGCTGCTGCGGTGACGGTAGCAGACGATTGATTTCCCTTTCGGCCGCCAACCAGTCATCTAGCGAGCTGCCGCCACTGAAGCCGCGCTCCATGGCACGGAAGTAGGCTGTTTCGGCAATCATGCGCTGACGTTCTTCGACGGAGATGGAATGCCCGGGATTGATGCCGGCCGTATCTTTCGTCGCTGACTTTGCTTTCCTCGCCATGGCATACCTCCTGTCAATGCATGAACTGCAATAGGCTCAGTCCAATTTAATGCTGTGCCGCGCGACCTTGCCGGTCTTGGGAAGCGTGAGTTCCAGCATGCCGTCCTTGAAGCTCGCCTTTGCCTTGGCGCCATCCACGTCAGCGGGCAACGCCACCATGCGGTTGTAGGCACGCGTCGAGATTTCGTGACGGTAGTAATCGCCCTTTTCTTCTTTCTCCTCACGACGTGTAGAACCCTTGATCGTCAGCGTGTTATCGCTGACGGAGATGTCCAGGTCCTTCTTGTCCACCCCCGGCACCTCGGCCCGCACGATAACCTCCTTATCCCGTTCGATGACGTCCATCTTCGGCAGCTTGGTCTCAATCGTCGCGAGTTCAGGAAACGACGGCCATTTGAATCGCCATGGCTGCATCCAGCCTTCTCGCATGAAGTTATCGAACATCCGATCCATCTCTTCGAATGTGCCCATCAAGCCCGATGGAGCTGCCTTCTGGATTTCCTGGCCTTTCTCGGCGGGAGTCTGTTCCTTTTTCCCCTCGGTCTTTCTGGTTTCTGTCGTGGTTTCCATGATTGCATCTCCAGTCACGTAAAATTCGCGTAATAAATTCTCCTTTTTTCTGTTTATTTAAACTACTACCTTAAGAGAATCGTTTCATTGATATTTCTCAACATCAAATTTCTAGATGCGCTGCACAAACAGTATCGAGGCAATTAGTTAATTTTATGATCTTATTTTCAGCTTAATAGTGACGATACACATGGGATATCTCTGCAACATTTGACAGGAATCATTGTTGGCTTGAAAACATGTTCATACCCTTTGATAAAAACGCTTCCCGTTTCTCCAAATGATGCGCATTGCTCGCACAGAGGTGGCGGTGTGAATATCATGCTGAATGTCATCAATACATATTTCGCCACGGAGATCCTCGTTATTTTTATGGAAGCTAAAATTGATTTTGCTCAATACCAAAGTTTCATGACCGGCGGTACTCTTATTGCGTGTTGCCTCGGAGTGGTGACAGAAAATATTTTCGCGGGAAAAAAGGAGGGGCATGGCCAACATCGAACGTCTGGGACCGGAAGCGCTTTGCGCGCATTGTGATCCGGCCCGGTTTCCCTTCAAGACCACTTCAGATCTGGACGACCTGACGGAGGTCGTGGGCCAGGCCCGCGCCATGCAGGCCATTGAATTTGGAACCGGGATCGCCCGTGATGGCTACAATCTCTTCATTTTGGGCACTCCCGGAACCGGGCGACGCAGCGTGGTTCGTCAATACATCGAACGCAAGGCCGCGACAGAGCCCGTGCCACCGGATTGGTGTTACGTCAATAATTTCGAACAGCCGCATAAGCCGAGTTTGCTGGAATTGCCTGCCGGCACAGGCGCAAAGCTGCGCCGTGACATGGAACAGTTGATTGAAGACTTACGCAGTGCCATTCCCGCCGCCTTCGAAAGCGAGGAATACCGCGCGCGGCGCAAGGAGCTCGAACAGGAACTCAAGGAACGGCAGGCGCACGCCTTTGAAGAACTTCGACAGCAAGCGGAAAGCCATGGAATCTCCATGATCCATACGCCCTCCGGCATGGCCTTTGCGCCAATGCGCAAGGATGAGGTGCTGAGTTCCGAGGAATTCCATAAGTTGCCCGAGGCCGAACAGAAACGCATCGAGGCGGTGGTAACCAGCCTGGAGGAGCAACTGGAGCAGATTCTTCACCAGATGCCGCAAGTGCGGCGCGAGGGACAACAACGCATTCGCGAACTCGAACGTGATGTCACGATGTCTGCGGTTGGCCATCTGATTGATGAACTGAAAAAAGAATATGCCCCGCTGCCGAAGGTTGTGAGCTACCTCGAGGCGGTACAACAGGCAGTGATCGATAACGCCGATGATTTCCAGCGCCCGGAAGAGGGCCAGGAAATCAACATTCTGGGTATTTCACTCGCGCGTGCAGCAAGCTCCTCGGCACTGCGGCGATTTCAGGTTAACGTGTTGATCGATCATGGCGCTGCGAAGGGTGCGCCGGTCGTTTACGAGGATAACCCCAGTTATCAGTCGCTGGTTGGACGGGTCGAGCATATCTCCCAGATGGGCGCGCTCGTGACGGACTTCACGCTGATCAAGCCCGGGGCGTTGCATCAGGCGAATGGCGGTTATCTGATTCTCGATGTCCGCAAGATTCTCATGCAACCCTATGCGTGGGAGGGCCTGAAGCGAGCGCTATCTTCACAGGAAGTGAACATCGAATCACTCGGCCAGGCTTTAAGCCTCATCAGCACGGTTTCGCTTGAGCCCGAACCCATTCCACTCAAAGTCAAGGTCGTGGTACTGGGTGAACGATTGCTTTATTACCTGCTGAACTATTTCGACTCAGATTTTGGCGATCTTTTCAAAGTGGCCGCAGATTTTGGGGACACAATGACACGCACAGGCGAGAGCGATCTGCTTTACGCCCGGCTTATCGCCACCATCGCACGCAAGGAGGGATTGCTCGCCCTTGATCGGGCAGCATGTGCACGTGTGATCGAGCATGGTGCGCGCATGGCGGCGGATGCCGAGAAGCTTTCTATCCGTCTGCGTGACATTACCGATCATTTGCGCGAGGCGGATTACTGGGCGCGGCAAGCCGGGCACGATGTCGTCACCGGGGATGATGTGCAGCGCGCGCTCGACGCCAGGATTAATCGCGCCGATCGTTTGCGTGAGCGACTGCAGGAAGAAATCCACCGTGGCACGCTGCTCATCGACACGCAGGGCGAGCATATCGGACAAGTCAACGGATTGTCGGTAGTGGCGTTGGACGATTTTATCTTCGGTCATCCGAGCCGCATCACTGCCAGCGTGCGCCTCGGCAAGGGCAAGGTGGTCGATATTCAGCGCGAGATCGAACTCGGTGGCCCACTCCATTCCAAGGGCATACTGATACTCACGGGCTTCCTCGGCGCACGTTATGCGCCCAACCGGCCGCTGTCGCTTTCCGCCAGTCTCGTGTTCGAGCAAACCTATGGCGAAGTGGAAGGGGATTCAGCTTCCTCGGCGGAACTGTACGCACTGTTGTCGGCGCTGGCCGAAACACCCATCAAGCAGTCACTGGCCGTCACAGGATCCGTCAATCAGTATGGCGAGATCCAGGCCATCGGCGGCGTGAATGAGAAGATCGAAGGATTCTTCGACGTTTGCCATCGTCGCGGCCTGACCGGCGAGCAGGGCGTGCTCATTCCGGCGGCCAACGTCAAACACCTGATGTTGCGGCGTGACGTGGTGGAGGCTGTGGCGCAAGGGAAATTCCATATTTACCCGGTCAGTGCTGTCGATCAAGGTATCGAATTGTTGACCGGCCTGCCCGCGGGGGAGCGCGATGAGAACGGTCTTTTTCCTGACAGCACTATAAACCAGCGCGTGGAAGTCAGGCTGCTGACTCTTGCTGAACAGGCGCGTGCTTTTGCGACACCGCTGGAAGCCAGGAAGGAAACGTGAGCAGCCAAGAAAGGCTCTCGCCCATTCGGCGCATATTGATGGCCATGGATGCTTCGGTTTCCGGAATGGCGGCATTGGAGTCGGCGTTGGCGCTGGCCTCGCAGATGGAAGCAGAGGTACTCGGGTTATTCGTCGAAGACGCCAACCTCCTGAGATTTGCCGAACTGCCCTTTGCGCGCGAAGTGAACTTATTCTCCGCCAGAACACGCCGCCTGGACAGCGGCGAAATGGAACGAACGTTGCGCGCACAGGCATCTCGAGCGGAGGCCGCGTTGATCGAGGCGGCGGCGCGGCAGCGCGTACGCTGTTCTTTTCGTGTTGTTCGAGGAGACGTGACAACGCAGTTACTGGCCGCGTCGCGCGATATCGACCTGGTCGCGTTGGGTATCACGCGCCAGCAGTTTCGCCGTATCAGCCCGACCGTTCGCGCTATCGTCAGCGCTGCCCAGAGTTCGGTGTTGCTTCTGCCCGCGGACGCCCAGGTTCGCACTCCGGTAGCAGTTGTTTATGATGGTTCCCCAGCCTCCGTCAGGGCATTGTCGGTCGCGCGATACCTCTCGCAAATGCAAGATAGTATTTTGATTGTCCTGACTACCGGAAAGACAGGAGACCCGAGAGCGGAAATCGCGGATCAACTTGAAGGAGGCGGTCTCACGGTGCGTTATAGTTTCTTGCCTGAAGTGGATATTGCAGGCGTAGTGCAGGACGCGCAGCAAGAGGCGGCCGGGACGCTGATCTTGTGCGCTAGCCTATGTCTGAAGGAAGGAACACTGGAAGAACTCCTTGAGCAGCTTGATTGCACAGTGCTTCTCGTCCGCTGAGGACAACCTCCAGCTTCATCATAAAATAATGTCTTAAAAAGAGTCGTATAATTAATAAAATCCGCAACGCCATGACACCACCTGAACCGGACATGGTCTTTTAAAACCAACCGTCACGACTCTGATCCGGTTATTTTTCTTTACGTCGTCCCCAACGGTGCGAAGGGCCCATCCCGCGCAGCTTTTCGTAGCGGGCGCGCTCTTCGGCCGTGAGCTGTTCCGGAATCTTGACTTCAATGCGCAGATCGATATCGCCGCGGCCGCGCGCGCCGAACAGCGGTAAGCCCTTCCGCGCAGGTGCAGCACCTCCCCCCGGCTGAGTACCGGGCGGTACCGTGACCTCGACCGTGGCGTACAGCGTTGGCACCTTGAGCGTACAGCATCGGTTAGTGCGGTGGCGCCTTTCAGGATTTTTTCCCGCGCCGCGGAATGGAAGAGAATTTGTTTGTGGGCCACAACGCATTCTCCTTTGCGGAAACCACAGGTGACGACTGATGCCTGCCTTTCTCAGGGAATTTCTGCTATTCCCGGTCCATATAGAAAATTATTTAAACCCCGGAAAACAGCCGGGGTATTAATCATTATCAAAATTCGGGCTCGAAATTGAATATATATCGCCGGCATCCTGCGGATTCAGCGTGTGCAGACGTATTGCACATTTGTGCGGTAATTTGATGCGAATCATTGTTGTTTCAGCGACATATCCCTATCCTCGCGAAATATTCATTTCCATTAATCCGAACCCCTCGCTTGGCCCGCATGGAGGTGGCGCTATGAAAATCACACTGAGTGTCATCAAGGCGGATATTGGCTCGATCGGGGGTCATATCTGTCCATCGCAACGGCTGCTCGAATCCGTGCGATCTTTCATCGCCCAGCATGGCAATAACCTGCTTCTTGACAGTTATATCAGCCACACCGGGGATGACATCGCCATCGTCATGACCCATGCGCACGGCGTACGCAACGCCGATATTCACAAACTCGCCTGGGACGCCTTTGTCGCGGGAACCCGGGATGCCAAGGACCAGGGGCTCTATGGCGCCGGGCAGGACCTGTTGAAGGATGCTTTCTCCGGTAATGTCCGTGGCATGGGACCGGCGTGCGCGGAGATGGAATTCGAGGAACGTCCCGCCGAACCGTTTCTGTTCTTCGCCGCCGACAAAACCGACCCCGGGGCATTTAACCTCCCGCTGTATCTCGCCTTCGCCGACCCCATGAACACGCCAGGATTAATGTTGGCGCCGACGATGGCCAAAGGTTTTCGTTTTGTCATCATGGACGTGAATTACACCGAGGGTGACCGCGTGATCGAACTGAATGCCCCGGAAGATCTGTATGATATTGCCGCGCTGCTGCGTGACACCGAGCGTTATGTCGTCGAGTCTATCTGGTCACGCTCCTCGAATGAGCAAGCGGCTGTGGCCTCCACCTCGCGACTGCACAACATTGCCGGGAAATACACTGGCAAGGATGATCCCGTGCTGCTCGTGCGCGTGCAGCAGAGTTTCCCGGCCACCGGCGAGGTGTTGGCACCCTATGCCCATGGACCGTATGTGGCCGGTGGCATGCGCGGCTCGCATCAGATGCCACTCATGCCAGTGCCGCTGATGTCAGGCGTGAGTTACTTCGATGGGCCACCGGTGGTGAGTTGCGCCGCCTTTTCCATGCACAGCGGCAAACTGACCGAAGCCGTGGATGGATTTGCGCATCCGTTCTGGAATACGGTACGCAATACCGTATCGAATAAAGCCATGGGAATGCGCCGCCAGGGATTCTTCGGCGCCGCGATGCTGCCGATGGCTGAACTCGAATACACCGGAATCATGGAAAAACTCAAGACGCTGGATACACGCTTCCGCTTGCGCCACAACTAGACGCAATACCTTACTGACCCATATCAGGCTCACTACGTGACCACTCAAGCCACTTACGGCATGTCGCCGTCAATCTTCTCGGCGCTCTTCTTCTTCCTCTGTTGGTTCCGTCGGTTTAACTTCCTCCTCCAAAGGCTCAGTCCAGTCTTCCGGCGCCATGTTGGTTTCGGTATAACCGAGGTCGTCACGCTCAATGTCATCCACCGGTCCGGTCCAGTCCTCGGGCGGCTCAATGGCTTCGATGGAAAGCTCATGCCAGTCGTCAAAATCCATTTCTTCCACGTCACCGTCGAAATGCTGAATTTCAACCGTGCCTTCCTCGTCGTCAATGGCGGTCACAAAAAATTGCTGGCCTTTGTCCAGATGCCGGTACCACTGTGATACCAGGGGTTTAAGCGTTGTGGTCATGATTTTCCCCTCTCTTTTTGCTGTGCATTTATAAAACAATTTAGTTACATCCAGGCATGAACATCATTGATCGCTATCAAAGATATAAATAAATAAATTTAGAATAATTTTATACAGGATTTTATCGGCATCGAAAGCAATGTCCCTCGAAACGCCAGTTCTTTTTGCCCTTCAATCCAGCCATTCATTCGGTGAAGACGTGGCACGGAGACTTGGCGTCGCTCTGAGCGCTCACGAAGAAAGAGAATTCGAGGATGGGGAGCACAAAACCCGCCCGCTGGTGAATGTCCGCGACCGGGACGTCTTCGCCATTCAATCGCTTTATGGGGACAACCAGCAGAGCGTCAACGACAAATTGCTGCGCTTGTTGTTTTTCATCGGTGCGCTCAAGGATGCTTCCGCGAAATCCGTTACGGCCGTGGTTCCTTATCTCGCCTACGCGCGCAAGGACGCCAAAACCCAGACGCGCGACCCGGTCACGACGCGCTACGTGGCGCAGTTGTTCGAGGCGGCGGGAACCGACCGTCTACTCACCCTGGATGTACATAATCTCGCGGCGTTCCAAAATGCCTTCCGGATTCGCACCGATCATCTGCAAGCAACGAAATTATTCGTGGCACAGCTCGCGCCGCTGTTGGTCAACGAGCCACACGTCACGGTGGTGTCGCCCGACATCGGCGGCATCAAGCGCGCCGAGCGCTTCCGGCAGGCGCTGACGCGCGCCCTGGGCCAGGAGGCGAATCTGGCCTTCATGGAAAAAGCACGGGCAAAGGGAATCATGCGCACCGGCAAGCTCGCGGGAGACGTTGGTGGGTTTGCCATTATCATCGATGACCTGATCGGCACCGGTAAGACGTTGTTGCAGGCCGCGATTGCCTGCCGCGAACGCGGCGCGACCAAGGTCCATGCCGCTGCCACCCATGGCCTGTTCCTCGGGGATCCGGCTTCCCTTTTCTCCGGCACCGTACTCGACAAGATCATCGTCACCGAGAGCATCCCGTCCTTCCGGCTCGACCCGGAAGCGGCGCGGCGCAAGCTCACGGTGCTGTCCTGCGCGCCGCTGTTCGCCGAGGCGATCCGGCGCATCCATGGCGGCGGCTCGCTGGTGGAGTTAATGGAAATCTAGAATCTACCGCCATAGCTATCCGCAAGACGCAGGTATTCTTCAGCCATGGCGCGCCAGCGAGGCCAGACATTGCGCAAGAGATCGCGCAGGTGCCAGATGGCGAGCCGGGCGCGCAGGCAGGCGCGGTGTGCCTTATAAAAATAGACAAGCGGCGGGAGCGGATAATCTCCGGTGACGCGACGGTAAGCACCGAAAAGCTCCGGCTCCACCTGCGGAGCGCCCAGGCGCTCGCATTCCATGGCAAGAAACGCCAACTCATCGACGGGATCGATAAGTCGAAAGGCGCGGTTGAATTCCAGCCGGTCGAAAATCACCGGCGGCGATTCCACACACACATGCTCCGGGCGCAGATCACCGTGGCCCTCGATGATCCTGCCGTCCGCGGCGCGGCACTCGAGCAGTTCCGGCGAATGGAGTAGGAAATCCGTCTGTGCCCGATGCACGGACTCGACCAGCGCCGCGGGCAATCCGTACGCCGGATCTGCCAGCTCCTCGTGATTGGCCCTGACCTTGTGCTCGTACAACCGACGGTATTCCTCGCCGTCGAGATCGAGCGCGGCACTTTCTGAGTAAAACCGAGCCAGCACTTCCGCTACCGAGTGCGTTTCCATTGGCTCGAGAATATTCTGGCGGATCAGGGAATCCAGCATCCGTTCTTTCGGCAAACGACGCATCTTCACGAGCCAGTCGATGATCTTGCCCTCCCCCCCGAGGCGCATCTGTCCATGCCAGTCCAGCGCCAAGGGAATGGCATCGAGATAAACGCCGGGAGCAAGGCGCTGGTTCAGCCGCAGTTCTTCATGGCAGTTCCTTTTGCGCGCCGCCACAGTGCTGAAATCCAGATAGTCGTAACGCACCGGCTTCTTGAGCTT
>DATCZH010000005.1:0-32033 GCA_036526015.1 Sulfuricaulis sp. | reverse complement strand
GCCTGCGACAATGCACCAGAAGGGAGCAAGATGATGCAAATTCCATTGCAGATAACCTTGAAAGACATGCCTCAATCCGACGCGGTGGAGTCCCGTATCCGTGAGAAGGCTGACAAGCTTAGCCGCTTCCACGACAAAATTATCAGCTGTCGCGTAGTCGTTGAATCACCGCAACGGCATCGACATCAAGGAAAACTTTACAGCGTACACATCGATCTCTCCGTACCTGGCGCTGAACTTGTGGCGAACCGCGCGCAGGACGAGGATGTCTATGTTGCGATTCGTGACGCTTTTGATGCCATCATCCGTCAATTGGAAGATTTTTCCCGCCGCCAGCGCGGCGATGTGAAATCTCATTCCGCGCCCGGCGTCTGAATAGACAGTCCGGCCGCGCCAGCAAGCATCTCGCCAGCATGGGGAGGAATGCGCATGGATATCAATGCCGTTCAGAAAGTCTATCGACGATACGCGCCAGCTTATGATTTTTATTTTGGAGTCATGTTTCAGCCCGGCCGCGAGGAAATTATCGCTAGGATGGACTGCCACCCCGGCGAACGCATTCTGGAGGTCGGGGTAGGTACTGGCCTTTCCCTATCCCTGTATCCCCCTCATGTCGAAGTAACGGGAATCGATCTTTCTCGCGAAATGCTGGCACGCGCCCGCGCGCGCCGGCGGCGTCACCAACTGAATCACGTGGTGTCGTTACGGTTGATGAACGCCGAACAGATGCAGTTTGCCGACAACAGTTTTGACAAGGTTGTGGCCATGTATGTTGTATCGGTGACGCCACATCCGTCACGCATGACGGCGGAGATGCGCCGGGTATGCAAACCGGGAGGCCAACTTTTCATTGTAAATCATTTTCAGAACCCCAATTCACTGGTTCGCGGCATGGAGCGGCTGGTTTCTCCACTTTCGCGATTGATGGGATTTCGCCCGGACTACTCGCTGGATCATTTCATAAAAGAAACAGGACTGGACGTTGCGGAACGGGTTCCCGTGAACGCGTTGGGATACTGGACGCTGCTGCGATGCTGCAACAACAAGTTTGCCACGGTACACGTTTCCCCTAGGCAGGCGCTCAGCTGAGGTCATGCCTTTCGGCCGCGGAGCCAGATGGGTGTTGTCGCTGGTGGCGGTACTGAGCGCATGGGGCGGAATGGCGCAACCGGCGATGGCCGCGAAAGACAATCTTGAATCCAGTGTTTGCGGATTTATCCGCGAACCGCTGGCGTTCTGGATGTTTCGGCGTGCCGCCGGATCGCCGGATGCACAACGACTCACGGGTATCCGTGATGTCGAGCGCGTCCAATTCGTGACACTTGATCAGCGCCGGCTGGGTGGCTACAAACTGCGCGCGGCCGGACCTCCGGGAGGCTACCTGCTGGTGGCGCAGGGGAATGCCATGCTCGCCGACCAGATCATGGGCGAGCTGCAACTGTTCCGTGACCGGGGGTTAGATGTTTATGTTTACGATTATCGGGGTTATGGCCTTTCCGAGGGCTACAGCCGGCTGAAGGCCATCGTTTCCGACTATCGCGAAATTGTCGCTCACCTCAACCGCCAGAATTACCGCCAGCGGGCCTTGTACGGCATTTCTATGGGGGGCGTTATCTTGCTGAATGCCGTCGGGGAGGGGGATACGTACACGTCAATGGTGGTGGATTCCTCACCGAGCCGGATTTCACATCTGGGTTGTCCCGAGCAATTTGATCCAGTCAATCACCTGCCGGCCGACTGTTCCCGCCTCCAGCTGATTATCGGAGAGCGTGACCATGTCGTCTGGCCGGCGGAAATGAAGGATCTCATGATCACGGTAAAGGACCGCGGCGGCAAAATCATCCGGCGCCTCGAGTATGCGCATCCGTTCCAGGATGCCACGGAAGAAATTCACCGGCGGCGACTGCAGGAAGTCGCGGATTTCATCGCCCGCGAGGCCCCGCCCCTTCAGTGACCGGGCGGCTGACGGGCGAGATCCGGTTCGCCGCAATGCCTGAGAATTTCCGCGCGAGCGGCGTCGCGCAGCCGCAACGCGGCGGTCCAGTCGGCCCCTTCGGGTTGCAGCGCGCGCCCCACGAATAAATTGATTTTTCCGCGGCGTGGAAACCACTGGCCATCGCGCAGAATCGAGCGGGTGCCACGCAGTATTATGGGTACCACTGGCACGCCGGCCTCGGCGGCGGCAACGAAAGCTCCAAGGTAAAATGGTAATAGGCCTGGCGAACGTGTGAATGTCCCTTCGGGGAAAAAAACGAGTGTTCGACCCTCTCGAGCGACGCGCACCAGTTGGCGTGCATCCTCCACGCCGCGCGCGAGATCGAGGCGATCCACGAATTCCGCGCCGATATGTCGCAAAAAAACACGGGTGATCAAATGATCGGCTAATTCTCGTTTCACGACAAAACTGAACGAGCCCGTCAGCATTGCCGTGAGTACAATGCCATCCAGGTAGCTGGCGTGATTCGCCACGACCACAAAAGGCCCCTTAGGAAGATTTTCACTTCCTTCCATGCGCTGGAATGTGCCGGAAAGACGCAGCAACCAGCGTGCCGCGACGTGGATGAATTTTCGCGCCCAGCTCGGGCGCGACAGCACAACCACCGTCACCCAGGCCGGAACCGCCAATAGCCAGAATAACGTCCAGGCATAGACGGCATAAAGGATGGCGCCAGACGTACGCAGGGTCCGACGCAGTTGCGGCAACACGCCGGTCCAAATCAGACGCGCGTACTGGCGCCACAAGGCGGGGGATGACGCGCCGATGGCGCCGCGTTCGTACAGGTGACGGCTGGCGGCGCGCCGCACCTTGCCGCTCGAAGTCTTGAGCACAGCGTAAGGCGGCGCGAGGACGACTTCATCCGGGAGCATTCCAATCAGATCCATGGCCGTCGCGTTGATGGTGGTGCGCAGCCGCGCATGTGCCTCCGCGCCGGTTTCGCGCGTTTCTGCGAGAACCACCAGTTTTTCGATGGTAGAAGCAGGTTGCCGACTTCCGAAGACGGCAACGCAGCCCTTGCGTATCCCGGGGATATTCCCGACGGCCTCTTCCAGTTCATGCGGATATATATTGCGTCCGGCACGGATGATGACGTCCTTGACGCGTCCAGTGAGGTAGACATCGCCGCCGGCCATATAAGCGAGGTCTCCCGAGTCCACCCACCCGTCATGGAACAGACGCCGCGTTTCCTCCGGATTGCGGAAATAACCGGAGGTGACCGAGGGACCGCAGAACTCGAGTCGGCCTTCCTCGCGTTCCGACACCTCGTGGCCGGTGCCGTCCACAATACGAATCTGATGTCCCGGCAACGGTCGACCGCAGGCAACGAAGCGCAGGGCGTTGGCATCGTCCGCGTTGGCGGGCCACGCCCGGCCCTCGCGCATATACAACTCACGCTGCACGCGATCGATGACGGGCGCGCGGCCGGTCGGAGGAAACGCGATTCCCAATGAGGATTCGGCGAGTCCGTAGACCGGCGCCATGGCCTCCACGCGAAAGCCGTAGCCGGAAAATCGTTCGTGGAATCGCGTGATCGTATCAGGGCTGACCGGTTCGGCACCATTGAAGGCGAGACGCCAGGTACTCAGATCCAGGCCCTCAATGTCGCGATCCTGGATGCGCTGTAGGCACAATTCGTAGCCAAAATTGGGCGCGCCTGAAATTGTCGCACGATGCCGATCGATGGCCCACAGCCAGCGCTCTGGCCGCGCGAGAAACATCAGTGGTGACATCACCACCAATGGCATTCCGTAGTACAAACTCCCGAACCAGGCCCCAATGAGTCCCATGTCGTGGTACAACGGCATCCAGCTGACGAACACATCGGAGGAGCTGACTCCCACAGCATCACCCATGGCGCGAAGATTGGCCAGCAGATTGGCGTGTGTGAGAATCACCCCTTTTGGGTTGCCGGTAGACCCAGAGGTGTATTGCAGCAAGGCGATGTCCTGCGCCTGGGCCGGAAAGGCTGCCATTCCCGTGGCGGATCGGGGTGCCGTGGAGGTCAGTTCCTCAACACCGATCACCGCGCGTAAGCCCTCGACCTGCAGGCGCAGCAGCCACGCGGCGGGCTTCACCTCCGCGAAGGTGATGAGGAAGACGGCTCCGGCATTGGCGAGGATGCGCCCATGTCGGCGTAGATGTTCCTCGATTTGTGAGACGCGCATCGGCGGGTAAATGGGCACCGGAATGCCCCCGGCCATCAGCACGCCGAAAAAACTGTAAAAGTAGTCACGTCCGGTGGGCAACATGATCGCCACCGTCTGTCCCGGACGCAAATCGCGTTCTCTCAGGCCCGCCGCCACGGCGGCGGACCCTTCGCGCAGCGCCGCGTAGGAAATTTCTTCTTCCGCGCCGGATTCCGTCATGAGGGAGATATGCGGTCGCGCCGGATGGGTACGCCCATGCCACTCCAGCACTTCCAACAAGGAATTTGCTGAGGCCGGTGCGGCATCGACCCCGCCGAGTTCAGTCGACGCCTGTGGGGGTGAAATCCGGTGTGGCGTTGCCGACGTGACCGCCTGTTGTACTGCGCGCAACAGATCGCGCGGGGTCTCCGCGGTCGCCAGGATATGCTCCGGCAAACTGACGCCGAGTGCGTGTTCAATTCGCGAAATCAGCTCCACCCTCCCGAGACTGTCGAAACCCAGCTCACGGTCCAGCAGGCTGTCGAGCGAGGCAGATGGAGCGGAGGCGAGAGCCGGACGCAGTTCCTTGGCGAGTTGCCGGACCTGCTCCAGAATAATCTGGCCTGACTGTTCCGCGCCTGCTACCTGCTGTTCAGTCGCCATGGCTGTCTCCGTAGTGAAGCCTCTCCCGGGCGTCTGGTCTCCTGGTAGAGCTTCAGGTAATCCTGGGCGCTGCGGCGCCAGGAAAAATCCTGGCGCATGCCAACGCGCATCAAGCATTTCCAGCGATCGTGATCCCGCCACAGCGCAAGCGCGCGATCCACCGAGGCAACCAACGCACTGGCCCCAGCCTCCTGAAATACGATCCCGGTCGCCTTGCCCGCGCGAATATTTTCATCTGTGGCATCGATCACGGTGTCGGCGAGCCCACCGACGAAACGCACAATCGGGATGGTTCCGTAGCGCAGGCTGTAGAGCTGGTTCAGACCGCAGGGCTCGAAGCGCGACGGCATTAAAAACATGTCCGCCCCGGCTTCAATTTGATGCGCCAATTGCTCATCGTACCCGATATGCACCGCGAGACGGCCTGCATAACGCGCGGCCTGCTGGCGCAGCATTTCTTCATAGGCGGTTTCCCCGCTGCCCAGTACCGCGAGCTGCAGTGGCCGGTGCATTAGCGCGGGCAGCGCTTCCAGTATCAGGTCGATACCTTTCTGCTCCACCAGTCTCCCCACCATCCCGATTACAGGTGTTTTGTTTTCCGGTAGGAGACCGAGTCTTTGCTGTAATGCCAGTTTGTTGGCGGCTTTACCCTTTGGCCGGCGGGCCGAGTAGTGCTTATCGATGAATGGGTCACGTGCCGGAGTCCATTCCGAAAAATCGATCCCGTTCAGGATCCCACTCAAATGCGCGGCGCGATCGCGTAGCAAACCGTCCAGACCGCAGCCGTGATCAGGTGTCTGAATTTCGAGTGCATAAGAGGGACTGACCGTTGAGAGCTGATCGGAAAATACCAACCCGCCTTTTATGAATGACAATTGACCGTGAAACTCGAGCGCACCCGGAGACCAGAGTTCGGGCGCAAGCCCCAACGCTGTGAATGTCTGGTAGGGAAACAGGCCTTGATACGCCAAATTGTGAATCGTGAATATTGTGGACGGCCGGGATTTTTCCCGCGACAGCAACACAGGTACCAACCCCGTCTGCCAGTCATGGCAATGGACCACGTCAGGTCGCCAGTTAATCTGGCTGTGCCCCAGCGCGAGTGCAGCGCCCACGTGTGCCAGCAGCGCGAAGCGCATGGCATTGTCCGGCCATGGTTGACCGTGGGGGTCAAGATAAGGATTGCCCGGTCGGTCGTAGGCCTTGGGAAAATCGGCCAACCAAGTGATCACTGATGTGCCGGGAAGAATGGTTTCAAAAATACTCACGGGTGAATCCAGACCAATTATGTCTAGCGTCGTGACGGTCTTGACCTTTCCGGCGCGAGCCACGGCATCGCGATAGGCCGGCAGCAGCAGGCGCACATCCACGCGCAAGGATTTCAGCGCCGCCGGCAGACTGCCGACGACATCGCCCAGACCGCCGGTTTTGATCAGCGGATGGGCTTCGCTCGCCACGAAGAGAATTTTTTGCACTTTCCTCTATATGTCCAGGATCAGGAGAATCATTGAAGAAAGGTAAGTGTATTTGAATTCTTGGTGATGTGGTAAATTCAGAAATCATCGAATTATACGGATGAATACGCAGCACAGCCGTTACCTATAGGGGCGCGAACATGAGTCTGGGCCAATCCTCACAACACATTGCCAGGTTGACACGCGACACCTTGGCCCTGATCCTCGCCGGCGGCCGCGGTTCACGCTTGAAACATCTCACCTTGTGGCGCGCCAAGCCTTCGGTCCACTTCGGGGGGAAATTCCGCATCATCGATTTCCCGCTATCAAACTGCATGAATTCCGGTATCCGACGCGTCGGCGTGTTGACGCAATACAAGGCGCATTCGCTGATCAAGCACATTCAGCGCGGCTGGGGATTTCTGCGCGGCGAATTGAATGAATTCGTGGAACTCCTTCCCGCGCAACAGCGTATCGAGACTTCATGGTACACCGGCACCGCAGATGCGGTTTACCAGAACCTTGACATCATCCTCAATCATGACCCGACCTTCGTGCTCGTCCTCGCTGGCGATCATGTCTACAAGATGGATTACGGTTCGATGCTGGTTCACCACATTGACAGCGGTGCGGATGCCACGGTCGCCTGTGTTGAAGTGCCGGTGGCGCGGGCGCGTGAGTTTGGCGTGGTGCAAGTGGACACGAACAGCAAGATCATTGGTTTTCAGGAGAAGCCGGAAAACCCGGAACCCATACCGGGCCGTCCTGACACGACGCTGGCCTCTATGGGAATATATCTGTTCAACACGAAATTCCTGTATGAGCAGTTGGTCCGCGATGCAGACACGGCGTATTCGGCGCATGATTTCGGCAAGGATATCATTCCTTCGATCCTCGATACCTACCGTGTGATGGCTTACCCGTTTCGCGATCCGGCCACTGGTCATCAGCCATACTGGCGCGACGTAGGCACCGTGGATGCCTTCTGGGAGGCGAATATCGAGCTGGTCGAGATAACGCCTGAGCTTAATCTCTACGATATCAAATGGCCGATCTGGACCTATCAGGAACAGCTGCCGCCGGCCAAGTTCGTGTTCGATAGTGACAACCGCCGCGGGATGGCGGTCAATTCAATGGTGTCGGGGGGTTGTGTCATTTCCGGTTCGCGGATCCGCCACTCGCTTCTTTTTTCGGACGTGAAGGTGCGCTCTTACTGCGAGATCGCTGATTCCGTCGTCCTGCCCGAGGTGGTCATCAACCGCCACTGCCGGCTGACGCGGACAGTTATCGACAAAGGTTGCCGCATCCCGGAAGGCACTGTCATCGGGGAGAATTTTGAGGAAGATGCCAAACGGTTCTACGTAAGCCCCCAGGGCGTGGTGCTGGTGACGCCGGAAATGCTGGGCCAGGAATTGCATCATGGCCGATGACGTCCGTTTAAAGGTCGTGCTGTGCTGGCATATGCATCAACCGCAGTACCGCAATCTGTTAAGCGACGTCTACCACCTCCCCTGGACCTACCTCCACGCCATCAAAGATTACACCGACATGGCGGCGCATCTCGAGGCTGTCCCCGGCGCGCGCGCCGTGGTTAATTTCGCTCCTTTGCTGCTTGAGCAGCTGGAGGATTACGCCATTCAGGTCAAGGGTTTTCTCACCAACAGCCTGGCCATCCGTGATCCTGTGCTTGCGGCCCTGGCCAGTCCCGCCCTGCCACCGGCGGATGAGCAGCGTGTCATGCTGATCAAGGCCTGCCTGCGCGCCAACGAATTGCGCATGATCGCCCGTTACCCAGCCTACCAGCGGCTGGCGGAAATGGGCTCCTGGTTTATGGAGCACCCCAGGTCCCTGAACTACCTGAGTAACCAGTTCCTCGCCGACCTGTTGGTGTGGTTCCACCTTGCTTGGCTTGGCGAGACCGTACGGCGCAGCGATGTGCGAATCCGGCGTCTGCTCGACAAGGCTTCCAGTTATTCCCTGCATGATCGGCGCGAGCTTCTCACGGTCATCAGTGAATTACTCTCTAATGTCATCCCGCGTTACCAGCAGCTCGCGGCGCGCGGGCAGGTGGAACTTTCCGTGACACCATATGCCCATCCGATTTCACCGCTGCTGCTTGATTTTTCCTGCGCGCACGAGGCGATGCCGCAAGCACCGCTGCCATTGTTGTCCTCTTACCCGGGAGGAGAGGAGCAGGCCCGCTGGCATATAAGCAAAGGCATCGAGACCTTTCGCCGGTATTTTGGATATCAACCGGTTGGATGTTGGCCCTCGGAAGGCGCCGTCAGTTCGGCTTCCCTGAAATTGATGGCGGAATCAGGTTTTCGCTGGGCCGCCAGTGGCGAGGGCGTGCTGCGAAACAGTCTGACGCGGGCGCATCACTCGGATCATCACGCGAAAGAGGCCTGGCTGTACCGGCACTACACGGTCGCCGACAATAGCATCGGATGTTTCTTTCGCGACGATGGTTTGTCAGATCTCATCGGTTTCACCTATGCCACGTGGCATGCGGACGATGCGGTCAACAACCTCGTGCATCATCTGGAAAATATCGCGCATTGCTGTCGTGCGCATCCTGAACATGTGGTCTCGATTATCATGGACGGGGAGAACGCTTGGGAGCACTACCCGGATAATGCCTATCATTTTCTGAGCGCGTTCTATCATCGCCTGGCGGAACATCCCCGCCTTGAGCTGACCACGTTCTCCGATTGCGTAAAAACCATTCCAGCCAAACCTTTACACGAACTTGTCACAGGGTCGTGGGTGTACGGCACACTGTCGACCTGGATCGGCGAAGCGGACAAGAATCGGGGATGGGACATGCTCGGGGACGCCAAACGTGCATTCGATGCCACGGTTAACCAGCTCGACGGCGAGAACCTCGATCGCGCGCGGCGCCAGCTCGCCGTCTGCGAGGGGTCTGACTGGTTCTGGTGGTTCGGCGGTGACAACCCACCGGCCACGGTGGCCGATTTCGAGCAACTTTACCGCCAGCATCTAACCAATCTCTATCAGTTGATCGGCGTGGAACCGCCGGAATATCTCGCGCAGATATTTACCCACGGTGGCGGCGCGCCTGTTCACGGCGGTACCATGCGTCCCGGGCAGCTCTCCGCTGGATGATTTCCGGGATATGCGAACAGCGGCGAACGCTCGTATGGCGACATTGAAACAGCCTCCGCCTGGACTGGCGGCGCGCTTGAGACGGATGATGGGGTACTGCGGATTAACTTTATCGCTATAACCAGATCATGTAGCCCGATTCGAACCGGTGTGACAAAGAGGGATGGAACGGGAACAGGCGGATCTTGTAGTACTGCAGGCCCGAGAGCCGCGGATAGAGATCCAGTTTGAACAGGGTTTCGCCAGATCCATCTTCCGGTTCGGAGGCGAAAATGTGGCTGTCCAGCTTGATGAATTCTCCGTTTTCTGACTCGTATCCCACCAGGCATTCGACGAGCACGTCTTCCGCGAGTAGCCCGTTGAGCCGTGCCTTCACGCGCAGGGTCAGGGGTTCGCCGGCGCGGATTTCGGAGTGGCTGCTGTCTGCGCGCCATACGCTTACCTTTGGCCAATTCTGATCGAGCCGTTTGCGCCATGAGGCGATTTCCTTGGCCCGGGCGAAATTATTTCCTAGCATC
The DNA here is from genome assembly GCA_036526015.1 of Sulfuricaulis sp. Lineage (GTDB taxonomy): Bacteria > Pseudomonadota > Gammaproteobacteria > Acidiferrobacterales > Sulfurifustaceae > Sulfuricaulis. The sequence goes on along the minus strand of DATCZH010000005.1, from coordinate 22,147 downwards.
ATTAGGCGTTGCCGCTTAGCGGGGGCGTAATAATCACGCACGTAATCCATCACCATGCGCTGGGCATTGAAGCGCGGGATCAGCGATTTCATCGAGTTTTTTGATTTTTTCACCCACTGTTCAGAATAGCCGTGACCGTTGCGCTGGTAATACAAGGGGATGACCTGCTTTTCCAGGATGTCAAGGAGTTCCTGGGCTTCCTCCCGGTCGCGATAGGTTTTCTCGTACTGGGGCCCGTGTGGTGTAATCGCCCAGCCGTTGTCGCCGTTGTATCCTTCTCCCCACCAGCCATCGAGCACGCTCAGGTTGATGACACCGTTGATTCCGGCCTTCTCGCCGGAGGTGCCGCTGGCTTCCATCGGATACTCGGGATTGTTGAGCCAGATGTCCACGCTGGTGACAAGCTTGCGCGCCAGCGCCAGGTCGTATCCTTCCACCAAGATGATTTTTCCTTCGAATTCCGGACGGCGCGAATAGTCGTGGATGATCTCGATCAGCCGCTGTGCCGGCAGATCATGGGGATGCGCCTTGCCGGCAAAAATGAAAAGCACTCGGTGTTTCGGGTCGTTCAAGAGACGCGCAAACCGCTCCGGGTCAGAAAACAGCAGCGTGGCGCGTTTGTAGGTGGCGAAACGACGCGCGAATCCCACGGTAAGCACGTCTGCATCCTGTGGTGTGAGATACTGAATATAGCGCTCGATCAGTGCTTCACTGGTACCGTTGCGGTGATGCTGGAAGATTACGCGTCGCTTGACCTCAGACAACATTTCCGCCTTGAGCGATTGATGCAGGCTCCAGTAACTGTGGTCCGGAATGTCGTCGATGTGCCGCCAGAAATTATCGTTGAGCAGTTCGTTGCGCCAGCCACCGCCAAAGCGCATATCGAACAGATTTGACCACTCGCGAGCGAGGAAGGTCGGCAAGTGCACGCCATTGGTGACACAGCCGATCGGATTTTCATCCGGAGGAACCTGCGGCCAGATGTAGGCTGCCATGCGCGAGGCTACTTCGCCATGGATGCGGGACACTCCATTTCGGAAGCGCGATCCGCGCAGCGCCAGTGCCGTCATGTTGAAGCCGCCCTGTCCACCAGGGCTCGACCCCATGGAATACAGCTTATCCATGTCCAGTCCCAGCCCTTTGAGCATGTGGCCGAAATATTTCTCCATCAGGGCTTGATCGAATATGTCATGACCGGCTGGCACGGGAGTGTGGGTCGTGAATATAGTATTGGCCGCAACCAGCTCCAGGGCACTGTCGAAGTCCAGACCTTGGGAAACGTATTCCCGGCAGCGCTCCAGAATCTGAAATGCCGCGTGACCCTCGTTGATGTGCCATACCGTAGGTTTGAGGCCTGCGGCGTGCAGTGCACGCACGCCACCGATCCCGAGGACCATTTCCTGCTGTATGCGGGTGTTGATATCACCGCCGTAGAGTTGGTAGGTGATGCGACGATCGGCCTCGTCGTTTTGCGGCAGGTCGCTGTCTAGCAGGAAAAGCGAGATATGCCCGGCCATGGCCTTCCAGACTTTCAGCATGACACGACGCCCCGGCAATTCGAGATGCACGTGGATTTCGCTGCCTTGAGCGTCTATCGCCGGCTTCACCGGAAGATCGGCAAACTGCGTGGGGAAGTAATGCGCTATCTGGGTGCCACGTGCGTCGATCGTCTGGGTGAAGTAACCCTGACGGTAAAGCATGCCAACCGCGACAAAGGGAAGATTGAGGTCGCTCGCCGCCTTGCAATGATCGCCAGCGAGAATACCGAGCCCCCCGGAGTAGATCTGGAAACTTTCGTGTAACCCGAACTCGGCGCAGAAATACGCGACCAGGTCATCTTTCGGATCAAGGTATTGCAGGATGTCGGCGCGAGCGGTTTCCTGATGATAAGTGTCATAGACCGATAGGACGCGGTTGTAGTCTTCCATGAACACGCGATCTTCCGCGGCTTCATTGAGCCGCTTTTGCGCCAAGCGCCGCAGGAATACCTTGGGGTTGTGCCCGCAGGATTCCCACAGTTCGCGGTCGAGCCGGAAGAACAGTCCGCGGACTTCGCGGTCCCAGCTGTAAAGCAAGTCGTTGGCGAGTTCGTTGAGTCGCTTCAGGCGTACCGGAAGAACCGGTTGGACTTCAAGGGTGTAACGTGTACCAGGCATTTTTTTCCTAGATTCGTTCTGAATCTCTCTCTGCGTACATAGTATAGTATGGTCGCCCAATCAGGTGTGATCTTGTTTTATATTCAGGGCGATGTCGTTTTTTATCGCTCGCGGTCATGGCGGTATCCACAGATTGCTCATGCATAAATCCGATTTTAATTATTCGCTGCCGCGGGAACAGGTGGCCCAATATCCGGTTTCGCCGCGAACGGCGAGCCGTTTATTGCACCTGGACAGTGCACGGGGCGAGTTCCATGACCTGCGTTTTACCGATCTCCCGAATCTGTTGCAGGCGGGTGATTTGCTCATCTTCAATGATACGCGCGTGATTCCGGCGCGTTTGTTCGGACGCAAGGATAGCGGAGGGCGCATCGAGGTGTTAATCGAGCGTTTTCACGATGCGCAACATGCGCTGGCGCAAGTACGAGCGAGCAAGCCACCGAAGCCAGGACAACGAATCCTTCTGGAAGACAATGTCAGTGTCGTTGTCCTGAATCGTGCCGGGGAGTTCTATGAACTCGAATTCCGATCTGAATCGCCTCTTATGGAGATATTGGAGCGTGTTGGCCATATGCCGTTGCCGCCGTATATTGACCGTGCCGATGAATCCGCTGACCGGGAACGTTATCAAACGGTGTACGCGCGCCACCCCGGGGCGGTGGCAGCCCCCACGGCCGGCCTGCATTTTGACGAACCCATGTTGGGCCGGTTGGAGGAGATGGGGGTGGAAAGCACCTTTGTCACCCTGCATATCGGTGCCGGCACGTTTCAACCATTGCGGGTGGAAAATATCTACGAACATCGCATGCATGCGGAGCGCGTCTCTATTTCGCAGGCAACCTGTGATCGAATCAATACCGCTAAAAAAGCAGGACGCCGTATTGTGGCTGTCGGGACCACGGTGGTGAGAGCTCTCGAGGCATCAGCGAAGAATAATCTCGTCTCACCCTTCGAAGGTGAGACGGATATTTTTATATTTCCAGGATATCAATTTAAGATTATCGATGTCTTATTTACCAATTTTCATCTCCCGGAATCCACATTGCTCATGCTCGTGTGTGCGTTTGGAGGGAAGAAAAATGTGATGAATGCCTATCGTCACGCGGTTGAGCAAAAATACCGCTTTTACAGCTACGGAGATGCCATGTTTGTGACAAGATTCCAATCCGGTTCGGCGCATGCAATTTGAACTGATTGCCTCGGCTGGTCCGGCGCGCCGTGGGCGGCTGCTCTTCGATCGTGGCACGGTCGAGACACCGGCCTTCATGCCGGTTGGCACCTATGGAACGGTCAAGGGCATGACGCCGGAGGAACTTCGCGAGACCGGCGCCGACATTATTCTGGGTAATACCTTTCATCTTATGCTGCGCCCAGGCATGAATGTCATCAAGGCGCATGGCGGATTGCATCGCTTCATGCACTGGGACGGCCCCCTGCTCACGGACTCCGGTGGATTCCAGGTCTGGAGCCTGGGCCAGATGCGCAAGCTAAGCGAGAAGGGGGTATTGTTCCAGTCGCCGGTGGATGGCGCGCGTTTCTTTCTGGGACCGGAAGAGTCAATGGCGATGCAGCAGGCGCTCGATGCCGACATCATCATGATCTTCGATGAATGTACAAATCATCCGGCCACCGAGGCCGAGGCGCGTGCTTCGATGGAACTTTCCTTGCGTTGGGCCGAGCGCTCAAAAATTGCCCATGGCGATTATCCTGCCGCGCTGTTTGGCATCGTGCAGGGAGGAATGTTTGAACACCTGCGCGATATCTCGCTAACGGGACTCAAGCAGATCGGCTTTGACGGCTATGCTATCGGCGGCCTGTCGGTAGGGGAAACCAAGGCCGAAATGTTCCGCATTCTCGATCATCTGGCCCCGCAGATGCCGGCCGACAAACCGCGTTATCTCATGGGTGTAGGGACACCGGAGGATCTCGTCGAGGCCGTGCGCCGCGGCATGGACATGTTCGATTGCGTGCTGCCCACACGAAATGCGCGGAACGGCTGGCTTTTCACCCATGACGGCGCCGTCAAGATCAAGAACAGTCGTCATGCGCGTGACACCGGGCCAGTGGATCCGCAGTGCGACTGTTATACCTGCCGGCATTACAGCCGGGCCTACCTGCGGCATCTGCAGCAGGCCAATGAAATCCTCGGCGCCCGTCTCGCCACGATCCACAATTTGCACTATTACCAGCGCCTGATGCGGGAATTGCGCCAAGCCATCACAGAAAAACAACTGGATGAATTCATCGAGAAGTTTTATCGTATGCGCCGCCTGGTCGCCTCCCCGGAGGGGCCAGACGGACCTAACTGAAATTAACTCAAGGAAAAATTGATGAACTTTCTGATTTCCGAAGCCTGGGCCGAGGCCCCGGCCGCCGCCGGCGCTACGGCACAGGGCAGCCCGTTTACAACGCTTATCATGCTGGGGGTATTGTTCGCCGCGTTTTATTTCATCCTCATTCGACCGCAGGCCAAGCGCGCCAAAGAACACAAGGCCATGATTGCCGCGCTCGCCAAGGGTGACGAAGTGGTGACGGCGGGGGGTGTGCTGGGGCGGGTCACGACTCTCGGCGATGTTTATGTCACGGTCGATATTGCTGAGGGCGTGGAGGTCAAGGTGCAGCGCCAGGCGGTACAAACGGTGCTCCCCAAGGGCACAATCAAGACAATTTCAGGATGATTTAAGCCCCCGAACCACCAGGAGCGTCAAAAATTAAGGATTTTTCCTGTTTTTTGCCGGAGCTCCCTGTGTCCTCGACGGTTCAGAATCAATAATGAACAGATATCCACTCTGGAAATATCTTCTGGTTCTCACCATCGTTGTGGTCGGGTTTGTGTTTGCCTTGCCCAATCTTTATGGTGAGTATCCCGCTGTCCAGATTTCCCCCACGCGCACCACCATTGTCGACCAGGCCGTGCTCGCGCAGATTGAGGACAAGCTCAAACTGGCGAATATTCCCTACAGCGGTGCGGCGCTTGACGAGCAGGGCGCGCGGATACGCTTCACCGACACCGAAATCCAGATTCGTGCGCGCGATCTGATCCAGAAAGCACTCGGCGACAACTACGTCGTAGCACTTAATCTCCTGCCGGCGACACCCGCCTGGCTGGCGGCGATTTATGCCAGGCCCATGTACCTTGGTCTCGATCTGCGCGGCGGCGTGCATTTCCTGATGCAGGTGGACACGGCGGCCGTCCTTAAAAAAGCCGAAGAAAATTACACCGATGACATGCGACGCGTGATGCGTGAAGCGCGGGTGCAGTACCTGACGGTCAGCCGACTGGAGCGTGGAGGAATCGAAATTCGTTTCCGCAATGAAAGCGAGCGCGAGAAGGGCCTGTTAGTGATGCGCAAGGAATTGCAGGAACTCGATTTCACCGAAGTTGAGCGTGGCGGTGATTTCGTCCTGCGCGCCAGCATGAAGCCGGCCACCGTTACCGAGAAAAGCCGGTTCGCGCTGGAACAGAATATCAACTCGTTGCAAAACCGCGTGAACGAGTTGGGCGTGGCCGAACCGGTCATCCAGCAGCAGGGATCGGATCGCATCGTGGTGCAGCTGCCCGGTGTGCAGGATACCGCCCGGGCCAAGGAAATCCTTGGACGCACGGCAACGCTCGAAATCATGATGGTGGACGAAGAGCATGACCTTGCGGGCGCTGTTTCCGGGCAGGTCCCGCCCGGCTCAAAACTCTACAAAATGCGTGACGGGCGTCCGATCCTCCTCAAGAACCGGCTGATCTATTCGGGCGACAATATCATCGATTCTGCACCGGGTTTTGACAGCCAGACCAGCAGCCCGATCGTTTCCATCACCCTCGATGCCCGTGGTGCGTCCATCAATCAGCGCGTGACCGGTGAAAATGTGGGGAAGCGTATGGCGGTGATCTACATCGAGATCAAATCCGAGCCCCGACTTGACGAACAGGGGCGTCCTCTGCTGGATGCCAACGGGCGTGCGCTCCGTGTTAGCCGGCGCGTGGAGGAGGTCATCACCGCGCCGGTCATCCGCTCTCAATTAGGCAAACGTTTTCAGATTGAGGGTCTGGATTCGGTGCAGGAGGCCAATGAGTTGTCGCTACTGTTGCGGGCGGGGGCCTTCGCCGCGCCGGTGGTGATCATCGAGGAACGCACCGTGGGCCCGAGCCTCGGGGCCGACAATATCGCCAAGGGATACAATTCCATTTGGGCGGGCTTTGCGGCAATCGCCATCTTTATGATTATTTACTACATCATCGTCGGTTTTATTTCGGTCGCGGCGCTGGCTGTCAATCTGCTGTTGCTGGTGGCCTTGTTGTCCATCCTGCAGGCCACGCTGACGTTACCCGGCATGGCCGCCATCGCGTTGACTGTCGGCATGGCGATTGATGCTAACGTGCTCATCAATGAGCGTATTCGCGAAGAATTGCGTAATGGCAATACGCCTCAAGCCAGCATTTTTGCCGGATACGAACGCGCGTTTGGCACGATATTGGACTCCAATGTCACCACGCTGATCGCAGGCCTGGCGCTGCTCGTCTTCGGCTCGGGGGCGGTGCGTGGGTTCGCGGTCGTATTGTGCCTTGGCATCATGACCTCCATGTTCAGTGCCGTCATGGTGTCACGCGCCCTGGTTAACCTGTACTACGGAAGCCGGCGCAAGCTTGAAAAAATATCCATTGGCAATACCGCCTGGAAAGAGTCCGAAGTCACGCAGGGATAACGTTGCCATGGAATTCTTCAAGATCAAGAAAGATATTCCCTTCATGCGATTCGCGCTGGTATTCAATGTGATCTCGGTAGTCACGTTTATCCTCGCCGTGATTTTCCTGGTTGTGAAGGGACTGAACTTCGGAGTGGACTTTACTGGTGGGACGGTAATGGAACTCAACTATTCTCAACCGGCCGATGTGCCCAAAATCCGGGAATCACTCGCCCAACTTGGATTACAGGAAGTCGCGGTGCAGAATTTTGGTACTTCACGCGATGTCATGATTCGATTGCCGTTAAAGGTCGAGACGTCCACGGCCAAGTTATCCGAAAACGTATTGGCTTCTTTACGTCAGGTGGATCCCACGGTTGAATTGCGCCGCGTGGAATTTGTTGGACCTCAGGTTGGCCGGGAGCTAGTGGAGAACGGGGGGTTGGCGCTGTTGTTCGTCTGCATCGGCATCGTGCTTTATTTATGGTTCCGTTTCGAGTGGAAGTTTGGTGTGGCCGCCATCGTCGCTAATCTGCATGATGTGGTGATCATTCTCGGCTGTTTTGCCCTATTCCAGTGGGAGTTCTCATTACCTGTCCTGGCGGCGGTACTGGCCATTCTCGGTTATTCCGTTAATGAATCGGTGGTAGTTTTCGACCGGATCCGGGAGAATTTTCGCAAGCTGCGAAAAAGCTCAACTATTCAAATTATTAATAATGCCATAACGCGCACTATTTCCCGCACCATCATCACTCACGGAAGCACCCAGATGGCCGTGCTCGCGATGCTGTTTTTCGGTGGCGAGGCGCTCCACTATTTCGCGCTGGCCCTCACCATCGGCATTCTGTTTGGTATTTATTCTTCTGTGCTGGTGGCAAGCCCGATCGTCATGTGGCTGGGCATTTCTCGCGAAGACCTGATGCCAGTAAAAAAAGATACGCTCGAGGACGGTCGTCCTTAGCTATTCACCACCGGCGCACCAAAGCCGGGCATTTTCCTATGTCATTCACCAGCATCGTGCGTCTTGGCACGCGCACGCTGTGCTGTAGCGTGCACGTTCCCCGTTGAATCAAGCAGTTAGTATCTCCAAGCCCCATGGCACAGCGGTTGCTATGCACTTTGACAGGCATCCGGCGGCATGGCGTCTTCGTAATAAACCCATGGAGGCATTGATGGATTGGTGTGAATCCAAGCGCTGCATACGCTGGACAACCAAATCTATCAGCGCGCCGGCTTGCTCAACGTGGTAAACGGACCTCGTCGGCCTCAATTTCTCCTGCGACGGCAGCCATTACCTCAATTTCGCCGAATTCCTTGCCGGGGCCGGTTAGTTGTACGCGTGAGAACACAGTGAAATAATCACTCCCACTCGCGAGCCCAGCGCGGGTGCTTTCCACCCACGAGAAAGGAGTCGGCAATGCAACCAGGATTCGCGCGAATCATGCTGGGACTTACTCTGGTTTTTCTGCTTTCACTCTCGGGTTGTTCCCGGACACTCGTTTATCCCGAAGATGAACGTTCGCGGTCCGAGCCGGTGCGTTCGGCCGACTGGATCGCCATGCTGCCCGAAGGTGAGACGAAGCGGCAGGTGATACTGGGTTGTACGCCATGTCACCAAATCGGCCCCCCGGTGGCCTACCGCAAGACACTTGACGAGTGGCGCGAGGTTAACAAGCGCATGAAGCTGATTGACGATAGCCTCGATCTCAATCTCATTCGGCTCGACGCCGAGGTACTTTCGCAGTGGCTCGCGGCCAATGCCAAGATGCCTAAAAACGGGCGCTACATCGAGACGGCGAAAGCGGATTTCCGCGAGTACCCGGCCGGTGTCAAGGTCGGCTTCTACCACGACATGACGGTGAGCGCCGGCAAGGCCTGGATCGCGGATTACTTCGGAAACAAACTCTTCGGCGTCGACATCGAGACCGGCTCGGTGGACAGCTTCGATATTCCGGTGAGCGTCGAGCCTGGCAAGCCGGCTGGAGCGCATCAGATTGACATCACGCGCGACGGCATGGTTTGGATGACCTTCACCAAGGCCGAGCAGGTCATCCGTTTTGATCCCGGCACGAAGGAATTCAGGGTTTACTCCGATTTCCAGAAGGGTGCCAATATTCAGTATTTCGTGATGGACGCTGAGCGTTATATCCACGAGGATGCAGGCGTTGGGATCTGGATGACAAACTTCTCGCGTGAATTTCTGACGCGCCTCGACCCGAAAACGGGCGCAGTCCAGAACTTCGCGACTCCTCGCACCGCGCATCTTCCCGAAAAGGGCGTGCACCTGTACGCGGCGGTGGCCGACAGCCAGGGGAACATCTGGTACACGGAAACCCACGGCAACCGCCTCGGCATGCTAGACCCGAAGACCGGCGCGGCCTGGGAACAGGACATGCCGGAAGACTCGGTGGGTCCCAAGCGCCTGGCCATCGATCTTAACGACGTACTTTGGATCCCGGAGCTGGCAACCGGAAAAATTACGGTGTACGACACCAAAATGCGAAAGATCACGGGCCGGCTCTCACTCCCCATTACGGGTGATTTTCCCTACGGCATCCGGCGCAATCGTTACACCGGTGACTTGTGGATAACCGGATCGGGCTCCGACGCACTCTACCGGTTAGACCCGAAAACCCGGAAATTCACGATCTACCGTCTGCCGCGCCGCGGCGCGTACACGCGTACCGTGAGCTTCACGGAAAACGGTGACATTTGGACCAACTACGCTTCGTTCCCGAATGCACACACCCAGACGCCGTACGATGCCGGTGTCGTGATGCGTTTGCGTCCGCGATAAAACTGTACATCGTGCCGTCCGGCGTCATCCGCAATAGCCTTCATTCAGCGCCCGTGTGGCATGGGTGCGGATCCTCTCATGCATCCTACGGCGGAATCGTATATCCTAGGCCGCTTTTCTGGCCGCCACGGCCGGTATTCGGGATTTCCAAGGCCGGAGTACCCCAGCGCAAGGAGTACAGTCATAAATGTTTACCAACGACATGAGCATTGAGGGTTTCGACGATGAGTTATGGACTGCCATCCAGAATGAAGCCCGCCGCCAGGAAGAACACATTGAGCTGATCGCCTCCGAGAATTATGCCAGCCCGCGTGTGCTGGTGGCCCAGGGATCAGTGCTCACCAATAAATACGCCGAAGGCTATCCCGGTAAGCGTTACTACGGGGGTTGCGAATTCGTGGACGTGGCCGAACGCTTGGCCATTGAGCGCGCCAAACAGCTGTTCGGTGCGGCCTACGCCAATGTGCAGCCGCACTCCGGTTCGCAGGCCAACGCCGCGGTTTACATGGCGTTACTCAATCCGGGTGACACGATCCTCGGCATGAGCCTGGCGCATGGCGGGCATCTCACGCATGGCGCCAAGGTGAATTTCTCTGGGAAAATCTATAACGCCTTTCAATACGGCTTAAGCGACAAGACCGAAGAAATCGATTACGACCAGGTCGAACGGCTGGCCAACGAGCATAAACCAAAAATGATCGTGGCGGGATTTTCCGCGTACTCGCGTGTTGTGGACTGGCAGCGCTTTCGCGACATAGCCGATAAGATCGGCGCCTATCTGTTCGTGGACATGGCGCATGTTGCTGGTCTGATAGCAGCGGGCATCTACCCGAATCCGGTCCCGATTGCCGATGTCACGACCACTACCACGCACAAGACGCTGCGTGGTCCGCGCGGCGGCATCATCTTGGCGAAGGCCAACCCCGAGATTGAGAAGAAGCTTAATTCGATGGTTTTCCCCGGCTCCCAGGGCGGTCCCCTAATGCACGTCATCGCCGCCAAGGCCGTGGCCTTCAAGGAGGCGCTCGACCCGTCGTTCAAAAGCTATCAGCAACAGGTGTTAACTAATTCGAGAACGATGGCGAAAGTCATGATCGAGCGTGGCTACAAGGTGGTGTCGGGCGGTACCGACAATCACCTGTTCCTGGTGAGTTTCATCGACAAAGGCATGACTGGCAAGGATGTCGAAGCAGCGTTGGGGGAGGCGTTTATCACGGTGAACAAGAATGCCGTGCCGCACGACCCGCAATCCCCATTTATCACCAGTGGCATGCGCATAGGCACGCCGGCCATCACCACGCGTGGCTTCGGGGAAAAGGAGTCACGTGAACTCGCCGGCTGGATTGGCGATATTCTCGATCGGCTCAATGACAGCAAAGTGCGTGCCACCGTGAAGGCCAAGGCGCTGGACATCTGCCGGCGGTTTCCGGTGTATGAATCGGGCCGGGTCTAGATGATTGTCAGACGGGGCGGTTCGCCTTTGATTCGCGCCTTGCTACTATTCCTGTATGCGCTGCCCGTTCTGTTCTGCCGATGAAACCCGCGTTGTCGATTCGCGTCTCTCCGATGATGGCGATTCCGTGCGTCGGCGCCGTGAGTGCGAGGTTTGCGGCGAGCGCTTCACGACGTTCGAGCGGGCTGAGCTGCGACTGCCGCAGGTGATCAAATCCGACGGTCGACGTGAGCCGTACAATGAAAAAAAACTTAACAATGGTCTTTCGCGCGCGCTCGAGAAGCGCCCAGTAGATACCGACGCTGTCGAGAAAGTGATCGGGCGAATCCGGCACAAGCTCATGGCCAGCGGCGAGGGAGAAATCGCCTCGCGCCGGATCGGTGAGTTGGTCATGGAAGAATTAAAGGAGCTCGATCCGGTGGCGTATGTGCGTTTTGCTTCCGTGTATCGCAGTTTTGATGATCTCAATGCCTTCCGTGATGAGGTGCAGCGTCTGCAAAACGAACCCAGCGCCGAACTGCGTCGCAAGCAACTTTCTCTGATCCCGGAACCCGAACCGTCGGCCAAACCGGCCATCGGACACGGCCGCAAGTCGACTGGAAAGAAATCATGAGAACCTCCGAGGCCGATGCGCGTTTCATGGCGCGCGCGCTGCAATTGGCACGCCGCGGCATCTATACCTCTGATCCCAATCCTCGCGTGGGTTGTGTAATCGTTAAGGACGGTAAAATTGTCGGCGAGGGCTGGCATGAACGCGCCGGGCAGCCGCACGCCGAGATCAATGCCTTGCAACAAGCTGGCAAACTGAACGCCCACAGTGCCGGCGTCTACCTGACGCTGGAGCCTTGCTGCCACGAGGGACGCACACCGCCGTGCACACCGGTGCTCATCAAGGCCGGTGTGAAGCGCGTGGTGGCGGCCATGCGTGATCCCAATCCCTTGGTGGCGGGCAGGGGATTCAAGCAGCTCGAGGCCCAGGGTATCCAAGTCGCGGTGGGCCTGATGGAGCGCGAGGCCAAGGCACTCAATCCGGGTTTCATAAGCCGTATGTCACGAGGACGCCCCTATGTGCGGGTGAAACTCGCCTCCAGCCTCGATGGCCGTACCGGCCTGGCCAATGGCGAGAGCAAATGGATCACCGGCGATGTGGCGCGCGCGGACGTCCAGAAATGGCGCGCGCGCAGTTCGGCGATCCTGACCGGCGTGCAGACCGTGTTGGCGGATGACCCCATGCTGACTGTGCGCGACCTGAAGATTGGCCGCCAGCCCCTGCGCGTGGTGTTGGACAGCCGTCTGCGCATGCCCCCCCAGGCGAGAATGCTGCGCGCCGATGGCAATACGCTTATTGTCACGGGTAATGACGACATGGGCTTGACGAATTCGCTGAAACAGGCTGGCGCCGAGGTGGCCCGCCTCCCCACGCGCCAGAATGCAATCGACTTGATAGAGCTTTTCAAGCACCGGGTCTGGTTGGAAGTAAATGAAGTCTTAGTGGAAGCGGGCGCCACCTTGTGCGGCACGCTGCTGCAGCAGGGTCTCGTGGATGAGCTGATCATATATTATGCGCCGCATATCATGGGAAGCCACGAACGCGCCATGTTTGCACTCCCGCCGCTGGCACGCTTGGCTGAAGGCATAAACGTGGAGATATCGGATATCCGGGCCTTGGGGAAGGATTGGCGCGTCATTGCCCGGGTGCGTGAAAAACAGGATTAAGCCATGTTCACCGGAATCGTTCAGGCTGTCGGGAAAATCCTTGCTACTGAAAAAAAGAATGGCGATGTCCGCCTGCGGGTCGCGAGCGGCAAGCTTGACATGGCAAAGGTGAAGACCGGGGACAGCATCGCCGTGAGCGGAGTGTGCCTGACGTTGGTTGAATTTACCCCCGCGGCTTTCTCCGCCGATATCTCGAAGGAGACCCTTTCGCGAACAACGCTGGGCCGTCTGCGTCCGGGCGATGTCGTTAATCTGGAAAAGGCCCTGACGCTCAACACGCCACTGGGCGGGCATCTGGTTAGTGGCCACGTGGACGGTGTCGGAAGTTTGACCAATATTGAGAAAGATGGCCGATCGGTGCAAATTTGGTTTGAAGCCCCGGCAGGACTGGCCCGTTACATTGCAGAAAAAGGCTCGATAAGCGTTGATGGCGTGAGCCTCACCATCAATGCGGTGAATGGTGTCCGATTCGGGGTGAATCTGGTCCCGCACACTTTAGCGGAAACGACGCTGGGAAATCTGAATGAGGGTGCTTCGGTGAACCTGGAAGTGGATATGCTGGCACGCTATCTTGAGCGTTTGATGCTTGCTGGAAATGCAGGCCGGAGCGGTTCTTCCATCACGCGCGAGTTTCTCGCCCGCAACGGATTCATCAAATCATCCGACTAGCCGCCGGATCCTGAGGCGCAGCTTTATCGGAGACGGCGGCAGTAGCGCCCATCGAAACATGGCTCATTGCGACTACTGCGCCCATTGCCGAAAGAGCATTCGCCTCGGGCACTGGGCGCTAGTTTCGGGCTATTACCTCGAAGCTCGCACTGGCCCGGGCGAGGACCGTGGTTCGTGAAGTATTCTTTCTTTTCATCACCAATTTGCTGACGATGCGGTATTTCCCGGGTGGGGCTTTTTCCGGAATCGGCAGCGGTGTACTCCCGGCATAATACCCGCTGGTCCGCATTTGGTCCCCGATTAATTCCGATTTGCTGGCGATCAAGATGTTGTCCGCCGTGTAAAATTCCCGGATTTCCTCCAGCACCAGGTTCTTGTCATTCTTTCTCAGAAGATATATCTCCTTCTGTATCTTGAGATGATTGCAGGGTTTAATTTCCGCGATATTCACATCCATCTTGTACTGACGCACGACGGCGAGCGCACCCTTTGGTAATGGCTTGAAGCGTCGAGCGGCGGCATCAGTATCCGATTCCAGCAGGCGATATTGTGACGTGTAATCCATTTCCTGTTGGAGTTCCTTGAATTGTTCACAGCTTGTTTCCCGGAGTCCCGCGCATCCCGAAAGCAACAGGATGGCGGCAAAGACCAGTGCTGACGATGACCTCCATGAATTCATGTATTGTGCGCTGACCATGACCGTTCCCTGGCGTTAGTGTGCGGTCAGCCACCCCACGCTTGCCGCAGTGGTTCGTATTTATCCTTGTGCTGACTGACTTTCTGCGGCTGGGGAGGCCGGGGAACGATGTATTCGCGCGCGACTTTTGTTTTTTTCACGACGGGTGGTTTTTTCCAGGTCACGATTTGCGCGCGCTCTGTATCCTCGGTGACCTTTCGTTCGGGGTTCTGGGGCAGGGGAAAGAGTTCAAGGACAAGCGCCAGAAGCAGTGCCGACGCTACCAACGCGAGATCGAACCGGGTGCCGCCCCAGATACGCCGCGGTGACTTGCCGGCAGGGCGCGGTTTGTTGTGCTGTCCCGACATGATTTGGGTTGGTGTCAAATGCCGACGTTCCACCAATCCCAGTGACAAAAGTGCTGAGCGGAATTCTGCCACAGTCTGGAAACGCCGGTTGGGCTCCTTGGCGATCGCCTTGAGGATAACGGACTCCAGGTCGACCGGCAGGCGGCGTTGGAATTCCTTGGGGCTGGGTGGATTCTCCTGAACATGCGCATGCATGAGGGCATAATCCGTTCGACGTTCGAAGGGCAGGCGTCCCGTGACTGCTTCGAACAGGCTGATGCCAAGCGTGTAGACATCCGAGCGGCCATCCGTCTCACGGCCGTTGATTTGCTCGGGCGATATATACAGAAGCGTTCCGACCATGGCGCCGCTCTGCGACGGGTCATGATTATCCAAGAGCCGGGCGATGCCAAAATCCATTAATTTGATTCCGCCATCGCGCTTGATAAATATATTGCTGGGCTTGAGATCTCGATGCACTACGCCCATCTGGTGAATGTGTTCCACGCCGCGCATGGCCTGGTCAAAAACACGCACAGCTTCCGTCACCGACAGCGGCCCGTAATGCCGTAGTCGGCTTTCCAATGTTTCGCCCTCGACGTACTCGAGAACCAGGATTTGCCCCACGGGGTGGTCCATCATTTCGAACAAGGTGACGATATGGGGGCTGTTCAGCCGCGCCTGAGCCTGTGCCTCGGTGTGGAAGCGTTTCAGGTATTCGGGGTATTTGCTCAGCCTGGGCGGGAGAACCTTGAGGGCGACGGTGCGATTGAGTTCGGTATCGTGCGCACGGTACACCACGCCCATTCCGCCGATCCCGATACGGCTCAGGGTCAGGTAGCGTCCGACCATGCTGCCCGCCTCGAGCGGTTCAATAGTCATCTCGCTTGCTGAATTCGATGCCAGCTGGGCCCGGCGTTCGGTAAAACGGCCGGAAATAATGACAGTGCTTTGCAGCTTGTCGGCCTTATTGGCTTTGGCAGACATAGTTATCGCATCCGGATTTATCAAGGAATCCGCGGAAGCCACCCCCCTGGCAGAACCCGCACCTATCTATAAGGAGTATGGCCTCGATTGGCCCCGTGCGAGAAAAGCCGAGATAAAAGCCGAAGGAATCCCGACAAACGGTGCCTCGGTGACGGGACAGGTTCCGGAGACGGGATCAGGGCAATGATGGGCAAAATAGGGGATAATGCACGCCCGATTCAGGGTTTTTCCGTGGTTTTATGCCCATTAGCCCGATTACCGAGATTATTGACGAGATTATGCGCGGTCGCATGGTCGTTCTGATGGACGACGAGGACCGTGAGAACGAGGGCGACCTGGTTATGGCCGCCGCGCATGCACGTCCGGAAGATATCAATTTCATGGCGCGTTTCGGTCGTGGACTGATTTGCCTCACGCTGACCCAGGAACGTTGCCGCCAACTGCAGCTGTCTCTGATGGTGAACGACACGCATCATCGACGTTCCACCAATTTCACTGTGAGCATTGAAGCCGCGGAAGGGGTCACTACCGGGATCTCCGCGGCGGATCGCGCCCGCACCATCCAGGCGGCAGTCAGGAAGGACGCCAAGCCGGACGATCTGGTTCAACCCGGTCATGTGTTTCCCTTGATGGCACAGCGTGGAGGCGTGCTCGCGCGCGCCGGTCATACCGAGGCTGGCGTCGATCTCGCGCGTCTCGCCGGACTCGAGCCCGCGAGCGTCATTTGCGAGATCATGAATGAAGACGGAACCATGGCGCGACTCGCGGAGCTAGGGCAATTCGCCCGGCAACACGGACTCAAAATCGGCACCATTGCCGATCTCATCCGATATCGCACGGAACATGAATCTACCATCCAGCGTGTCGGCGAATGTGTGATGCCGACGGAATTCGGCGACTTTCACGTGATGGCCTATCACGACGATATCGGCGACTCGGTACACCTAGCGTTGGTCAAGGGAGAGATCCGCCGCTTACAGGCGACAGCGGTGCGGGTGCATGTGCAGGAAAGCCTGCTTGATCTCGTCAGCACCGCGCATCGTGCCGGTTCCTGGTCGCTCCATGAGGCGCTCGCTTACGTCGCCGCAGAAGATGCAGGCGTGGTGGTGATCCTGCAACAGGAAGAAAAACCCGGCGATCTGGTTCAGCGCATCCGGAATTTTCACGGGCAGGGCAAAACTTCAGAATCGACGACGGGCAAACGTGGCCACCAGGAAATGCGTACTTATGGTCTGGGCAGCCAAATTCTGGCGGACCTCGGTGTGAGCAAAATGCGTGTACTGGGTCATGCCATGAAGGCGCCAGGGCTTTCCGGTTTCGGGCTGGAAATCGTGGAATACATTGAAAACAACCTAGCAAAGATCTCAGGCACTCATCGCAAAAAAAACAAAGAGAAAAAGGTAACCGGATGAACGACGTCAAAAACATAGATGGTGATCTGATCGCGCGCACCGCGCGGTTTGGAATTGTTCTCGGACGATTTAACAGTTTTATCGGCGAGCGCCTGCTCGAAGGCGCGATTGATACCTTGGTGCGTCATGGTGCCGAAGCTGTTAACATAGAAGTCGTTCGCGTACCGGGGGCTTTTGAGATGCCCCTGGCGCTAAAGACCATGGCCGCCAGCGGGAAATATGATGCCCTGATCGCGCTCGGTGCGGTGATTCGCGGCGAGACGCCGCATTTTGAGTACGTTGCCGGTGAATGCGCCAAGGGCATTTCGCATGTCAGTATGCAGTTTGATCTGCCGGTCGCCTTCGGCGTGCTTACGGTGGACACCATCGAGCAGGCCATTGAGCGCGCCGGCACCAAAAGTGGGAACAAGGGCGTGGACGCCGCGCTCAGCGCCATTGAGATGGCGAACCTGCTCAAAAAATTGCGCGTTTGACGGAGGATTTATGGTCAAGGGCAGTCGTCACAAGGCACGGCGTGCCGCCGTGCAGGCCCTTTATCAGTGGCAACTCACTGAGCAGCCACCATGCGATATCGAGGATCATTTCATTCTCGATCATGAGATGAATGGCGTCGATCTCGATTATTTCCATCATCTGGTGCGCGAAATTCCCCTGCATCTTCACGAACTGGACGATCACATCTCTCCGCATCTCGACCGCAAACTGAGTGATGTCGATCCTGTCGAACTCGCGTGCTTGCGCATCGGCACATACGAATTTGAGTTTCAAACCGAGATTCCCTACAAAGTGATCCTGAACGAAGCCGTGGAACTGGCGAAAACTTTCGGCGCCGAACACGGCCACAAGTACGTCAACGCCATCCTCGACAAGATTGCCGCAGGTCTGCGTTCGCGCGAAATTCAAGCCGAGCGTTCCATGGCCTGAATTCGGCCGTGAACGAATTCGAGCTTATCCAGACTTTTTTCGCGCGCCAGGAAATCGTGCGCCCCGACGTCGCTGCCGGCATCGGTGATGATGCGGCGCTGTTGCGACCGCCTCCCGGCCAGCAGTTGGCGGTGACATCAGATCTGCTGGTATCCGGCGTTCATTTTCTTCCTGATGCCGACCCATTCTCCCTTGGGCACAAGGCCCTCGCTGTCAATTTAAGTGATCTCGCTGCCATGGGCGCGGAACCGGCCTGGTACATGTTGAATCTGACGCTCCCTAGGGCCGATGCCCGCTGGCTGGAGGCATTTTCCCGGGGGATGTTCCAGCTCGCACGGGAACACGGTGTGCAGCTCGTAGGCGGGGACACCTCGCGTGGGCCGCTTTCCATTGCTATTGAAGCGCACGGTTTCGTGCCAGAAGGCAAGGCGCTGCGGCGTACAGGCGCCAAAGCGGGAGACCGGATATACGTTACCGGGACGCTGGGCGATGCCGCCATGGTCCTGCATCATCGCCTCGGGGGCATTCATCTGACGGAAAGCGAACTCTCAGTTTTGTCGGAGCGCCTTGACCGTCCCACGCCTCGCGTGCAGGAAGGAATGATGTTGCGGGATATCGCCAACAGCGCGATCGATATATCCGATGGCCTGGTAGCGGATCTCGGGCATATCCTGGAAATGAGCCATGTCGGCGCGCAGCTCCATCTTGAGAAAATACCTGTCTCCCCCTTGTGCCGGCCGCATATCCGCGAAACGGGTTGGGGCACGATTGTCGCCTCAGGCGATGACTATGAATTGTGTTTCACCGTGCCGGAAAAACATATCGCGGCGATGGAAAAACTGAAGCCGGCCGCCGGATTTCACTGGATCGGGGTAATTGAGGCGAAACCCGGGGCGCGCATCCTGGATGAAGCCGGGAAGCCATACCAGTCACCACAGTCCGGCCACGACCACTTTTCAATAAAAAATCAGGGAACCACATGAGAATTGGAACGCCATTGAGTTCGGGTGCAACGCGAGTGATGCTTCTGGGCGCAGGGGAGCTGGGGAAGGAGGTCATAATTTCATTGCAGCGTTTGGGGGTCGAAGTCATCGCGGTCGATCGTTATCCCGATGCACCAGGGCACCAGGTGGCGCACCGTGCGCACGTGATCAATATGGCGGATGGCGCCGCCCTGCGTGCCCTGGTGGAGAAGGAGCGACCGCACATTATC
The DNA here is from genome assembly GCA_036526015.1 of Sulfuricaulis sp. Classification (GTDB taxonomy): domain Bacteria; phylum Pseudomonadota; class Gammaproteobacteria; order Acidiferrobacterales; family Sulfurifustaceae; genus Sulfuricaulis. The sequence goes on along the minus strand of DATCZH010000005.1, from coordinate 3,120 downwards.
GTTCCCGAGATCGAGGCAATTGCCACCGACATGCTGGCCAACATTGAGCGCGATAAACTGGCCGAGGTGATTCCGGTGGCGCGGGCGATACAGCTCACGATGAATCGCGAGGGTATTCGCCGGCTCGCGGCCGAAACGCTGGAATTGCCAACCTCGCGCTACGCCTTTGTCACTAACATGATCGAACTCAAGGAAGCGATCGACGGCGGCATCGGTTATCCCTGTCTTATCAAGCCGGTGATGTCATCGTCCGGCAAAGGCCAATCCACGGTGAACGGACCGGACGATGTCGCTAAGGCCTGGGAATATGCTATGAGCGGCGCGCGCGTCAATCAGGCACGAATCATCGTCGAGGAAATGATTAATTTCGATTATGAAATCACACAGCTGACAGTAAGGGCTGTAAACGATTCCGGAAATGTCGAGACTTTTTTCTGTGAGCCTATTGGCCATGTACAGGTCAAAGGGGATTATGTCGAGTCATGGCAGCCCCAGGCCATGAGCCAGCTGGCGCTGAAACGCTCGCGTGAAATCGCCAAAAAAGTCACGGACAATCTTGGGGGCCGTGGCATTTTTGGCGTCGAGCTGTTCATTAAGGGTGATCATGTCTGGTTCAGCGAAGTCAGCCCGCGCCCGCATGACACCGGCATGGTGACCCTGATCACCCAGAACCAAAACGAGTTTGAGCTGCACGCACGCGCAATTCTGGGCCTACCCGTGTCGGTGGCGTTGCGCGCCCCAGGGGCGAGCGCGGTGATTTATGGCGGAGTGGAAGCCAAAGGAATCGCCTTCGAGGGTGTGGAGGATGCCCTGCGTGTGCCGCAGTCTGATCTCCGTCTGTTCGGCAAGCCTGAGGCCTTCACGCGCCGGCGTATGGGCGTGGCACTCGCCAACGGCGCCACGACCAATGAGGCACGCGACCGGGCCAAGCTCGTCGCATCGAAAATCAGGCCCGTCAAGGTCTGAGATTAACCCTCTATGTTGCCATGCGCACTTTGTTATCCGAAAAATGAGATGGTCCTGTGGCAGGATAATCGCTGTCGCGTGATTCTGGTGGGCGATCCCGATTATATCGGTTATTGCCGTGTTATCTGGGGCGAGCACATCAAGGAAATGACTGATCTCAGTGAGCCAGACCGGGCGCACTTGCTCAAGGTGGTTTTCGCCACTGAAAGGGCGGTGCGTAAGCTGTTGCGCCCGGACAAAGTCAATTTGGCATCACTCGGCAACCAGATTCCACATCTACACTGGCATGTCATTCCGCGGTTCGCCGATGACGCGCACTTTCCCGATCCGGTGTGGGCCGACCGGCGGCGCGAGACTTCTCCGACAGTCTCAGACAGCGCGACCCTCGCCAGGGAACTTATGCATCAACTCGGTGATCAACTGGATTGAGACATTCTGTGCCGCACATCTGGATAAAATTGATAGTTGTTTTCAGCTTGGGGATGGCGTTCGTACTCAGCCTGAGCCATTCAATCGGGGTCACCGTGGCTTGGTGGGAAGGCGAACTCAATGCCGGACCGTGGGAATGGCTGTGGATCAGTTTGTTGCCGGTTTAGTTGTTCGTGTATTTTCGCTATTATTCGATATTCCGGCCGGGATGCCGTACCTGTCTTCTCCCGGATGATCGTACCTGGCCACACCATGAAAACCCCTGAGCAAAGGATGGACCAACCAACGACGACCGATGACAGCCGTCTAGATGATCTCAAACGGCTGAAAAACATTACCATGGTCATTTATATTCTGCAGGCCGTGAGCTTCCTTTTCATCATCACTTTCGTCATCGCCGTGATGGTCAATTACATCAAGCAAGACGACGTGCGGGAGACTTGGCTCGCATCGCATTTCCGCTGGCAGATCCGCACATTCTGGTTCAGTCTGCCGTGGTTTCTGCTGGGAATCCTTACTTATGTCTTCGTTATCGGTTGGATCATCATCGGCGTCGTATCGCTCTGGGTGATCTATCGCATCCTCAAGGGCGGGCTTAATCTTTACGACGGCAAACCTATGTACGCCTCCACCGCATTACCACCTGTTTGAATATCTTGGCGCTGGATACTTCAACCGAGGCCTGTTCCGCCGCGATCTGGACGGACACGGCGGTTCTGGAGCGCTTCGAGTTGGGCAGTCAACACTCAGACCGTATTCTATCCATGGTGGATGAACTGTTGGCGGAAACAGGATTCGCCCTGTCCCGTATGGATGCCATTGCCTTTGGTCGCGGTCCGGGGTCGTTCACGGGGTTGCGCATCGGCGCGGGTGTGGCGCAGGGGCTTGCCTTCGGAGCAGACATTCCGGTCACGCCGATTTCATCGCTTGCCGCGCTGGCACAAGGAGTCGAGGCGCCTCGTGTGTTGGCGGCCTTCGATGCACGCATGAAGCAGGTTTACAGCGGCGCTTACGTGAGAAACGCGCAGGGTCTGGTTGCGCTCATCGGACGGGAAGAGGTGACGGCTCCGGACGAAGTTACGCTGCCTGAGGGAAAAGACTGGATCGGGGCCGGCAGCGGATGGGACCGGTATCATGGCGCGTTGATGGCGCGCTTGGGTTTACACATCGTAACGTGGCACGCACAAGTCTATCCCCGCGCCCGGGACGTCGGCCGGCTCGGTGCGTCCGCTTTCCAGGCGCACGAAGCAGTTGCCGCCGAGTTGGCGCTGCCGGTGTACCTGCGTGATGAGGTGGCAGTAACAAAACAGAATACGGCTTGATCAAGCTTAGATATGCTATCGATGTTCGTTAGTTTATGAAGAATAATTCAATGAATTGCTTTCCCTGTCTGTCTGGCGCATTTATACTTCGCGCCAGAATCATAGAATTGATTCTGCTCTTGACGTGAAGGGAGATGGTGTACGCTGGCAACAGCACTATTAACAATAACCATGATTCAAAGGAAGAGGAACAATGTTCTGCCAATTCAGGTTCGTTAATTATTATTCTATTTTCTGGATTATTGTTTTTGCCCCCGGGTGTGCCACGATTACTTCAACGGAGACACAACCCATAACCGTGACGACGAAAGCAAGCGATGGAAATCCATTGGATAAAGTGGATTGTGTGCTGAGCAATGATTCAGGAATCTGGCGAATCACCGCACCGGCCCAGGTCTCTGTT
>DATCZH010000004.1:0-4167 GCA_036526015.1 Sulfuricaulis sp. | reverse complement strand
CTAAAGCGAAGATAAGAATAATTTTTTTCACGCGTTCCCTCGTGTCGGCGATCCTGTATTCCTGGCAATTATAAGAGTTAACGTGAAAAGAGAGAGAAAATCCGGGTCAGATCCCAGTTTTCTCCATATATTCATCACCATCCCCATAGGCCCTTTATCCACAAGTCTTTGAAAGGCGCCGGCTCGGCTACACTGTCGCTTTGATTCATGCTCTCGAAAGTTAAAACGTGATCCAAATTCCTTTTGATAACCGCTTTGTCCACCTGGGCGAACCCTTTTTTGTAAAGGTGCAACCCACGCCGGTGTCCCGGCCAGCGCTGATCCAGTTCAACCACGCGCTGGCGCGTGAGCTGGGAATGTCGATGGATGGTGCCAGTGACGCCGAATTGGCGGAGATTTTTTCCGGCAACGCGTTGCCGGCCGGGGCCGAGCCCCTGGCGATGGCGTACGCGGGCCATCAATTCGGCCAGTTCGTGCCACAGCTCGGCGATGGGCGGGCGATCTGGCTCGGCGAGATTCGCACGGCGGATGGCGCGCGCTTTGATGTGCAGCTGAAAGGGAGCGGGCGCACGGCCTATTCCCGTGGCGGGGATGGCCGGGCGGCGCTTGGCCCGGTGCTCCGCGAATACCTGGTGAGCGAGGCGATGCATCGGCTCGGGGTATTAACGACGCGGGCGCTGGCCGCGGTGACGACCGGCGAGGCGGTGGCGCGCGAGCGGCCGTTGCCGGGCGGCGTGATCACGCGCGTGGCCGAAAGTTTCATCCGCGTGGGCACCTTCGAATACTTCGCCGCCCGCGAGGATATCGCGGCCGTGAAGAAGCTCGCGGACTACGTCATCGCGCGCAATTACCCGCCGTTGGCCTCCACGGAGCAGCCCTACGTGGCCTTGCTCGCACAAGTAATCGAACGCCAGGCGCGGTTGATCGCGCATTGGATGCAGTTCGGATTTATCCACGGCGTCATGAATACCGACAACATGTCCATCGCCGGGGAGACGATTGATTACGGCCCCTGTGCCTTTATGGATGGGTATGCGCACGAGCGCGTATTCAGCTCGATCGATCGTCACGGACGCTATGCCTACAACAGCCAGCCGGGCATTGGCTTGTGGAACCTGATTCGCCTGGCGGAAACGCTCGCGCCGTTGTTTGCGCAGGTGGAAGACGAGGCGGTGAAGATCGCGCAGACCCACCTAGAAACCTACCAGGGCCAGTATGAAACGGCGTGGCTCGCGGGCATGCGCGCGAAGCTCGGCCTCACGGCCGATGCGGGAACCGAGGAAGAGGACCGGGCATTGATCGCGGCCTTGTTCGATGTGATACACGACAACGAGGCCGACTTTACACTGACGTTCTACCACCTGTCCCGCCTCGGCGCGCAATCATCGCCGCGCGATAAGGAAGCGCGCCACTTGTTTGCGCAGCCCGCGAAGTTTGACGATTGGCTTGCCAAGTGGCGTGAGCGTCTGAAACGCGAGAAGCTGAGCGATGAAGCGCGACAGAAGGCCATGCAAGAGGTCAATCCGGTGTATATTCCGCGCAACCATCAAATCGAGGCGGCCATCCGCGCGGCGGAAGACCGCGGGGAGTTTTCGGTGTTCCACGAACTGCATGCGGTGCTGCAAAATCCGTACACCGAACAGCCCGGGAAAGCGCGCTATCTACTGCCACCGAAGCCGGAAGAAGTGGTGTCCAAAACTTTTTGTGGGACCTAGCCAGGTGACGGGTTCAGGATCACTCTTACCGCGTAAACAGGGAAGGCAGGCATGAAGAATTATCGGTTAGCTATTTATTCTTTTCTTCTTGTGTGCATCAGCGCGATTGGCGTTAGCGCACCCATGTCAGTCGGCGCGGAAAAATCAATTGAAGAAAGAGCGACCCAAGTATTCGACGATATTCTCGTACAGCAAGGCGCGCCGGTGCTGCAGGCGCTGATCGTGCGTTCACGGGATGAGGCCTTGCGTGCCGGGGTGCTGCCGATTCCGGCAGAAATACGCCAACACCTCGTGGGTTTTATCCCCGATGTAGTGCTTGATGCGGCCCGTTACCGGGTACAGGGCGGGGATGACCTGACCCTGCAAGTCAATGCGATTCGTTATGGCGATACCGCGGCCATAACGCTTGACTATGTCATCGTGTTCAAAAAACCCGAGGACGTGCTGCACAACCCCGAACTCTGGGCGCATGAGCTGACGCACGTGGGTCAGTATCAACGCTGGGGGATTCGCGATTTTTCCATTCGTTATCTTCGAAACTTTCAAGCCGTTGAGCAGGAAGCCTACGCAGCCGAGAAAAAATATGCCGCTTGGGCCGGCGCTTGAAATACGGATTTAACTGGAGTCAGATCGCAGTTTTCATTTAACCTCAAACGAAGGCTGGCCCTGACGAGACGTTTGACTTGAGGATTGTGTGCCAGTAGGCGCAAGCAACCCAAAGGTGGCTGCTATGCCGTGGGGAAACAGAGGCTTTACTTATAACTCGACATCCATTGCCAAGCATGCCCCGAGTGGCTCGGGTGTCTATGCCATTTTTCGCGAAGGTCTTTGGATCTACATCGGTGAAACCGATGATATCCGTCGCCGCTTGCTGGCGCATCTCAGCGAAGCCAATCGGTGTATAACCCGTTACCAGCCGACGGGGTTTAGTTTTGAACTATGGCCGGCAGGGGAGAGAACTGAGCGTTATAACGATCTAATCTCGGAATTGAGCCCGCCCTGCAATCACGTATTCGGCGCGTCGTAAACAGCAACCTCTGAGCCGGATAACACCTCGACAGGAAGTTAGACCCCTCTTACAGCCACCTGCGCTTCCGAGGATATACTGACGGTATTGCCCGTATATCAACTGTTGGGCCTGTGGCAGGCAATCGGCGCGTGCCGAACACGGCGGATCTTGAGGAGGGGTTGTTTATGTCTAGTCTGGAAGCACACTATTCGGCCCGCGACATCGAGGCGCGAATCCTGGCGGCCGTCCGCGCGGCCGGGTTGAATCCCGATCAACGCCTGTCGCCAGAGGAACTGGGGGCGCTTGATCATTTCCACACAGGCGGATTCCGCGCTTCACTCGAGTTGCTGGAGCTGGCGCAGATCCGGGCCGAAGATCGCGTTCTCGATATTGGCGCCGGGCTGGCCGGTGCCGCCCGGCTGCTTGCTTCCATGCTCGGCTGCCGCGTCGATTGCCTCGAATTATCGCCCGATTACTGCGCCGGCGCGGTACTGCTGAATCGACTGACCGGCCTGGACGACCGAATCGAAGTGCACGAGGGCAGCGCTCTCGACTTACCGTTCCCCGACGATTCGTTTGATGCCGTCTGGATGCAGAATGTCGGCATGAACATCGCGGACAAGCGCAAGCTCTACGCGGAGGTCTACCGGGTCCTCAAGCCCGACGGTCGGTTCGCCTTCCAGGAGATGGCCGCGGGGGAAACGGCTACGTCCTATTTTCCGCTGCCGTGGGCCACAGACCCTGCCGACAGCTTCCTTGTCTCTGCCGAAGAGATGCGCTCGACTCTCGGCGAGAGTGGCTTCATCGCTGAACTCTTCGAGGATACCAGCGACGCTCATTTGAGCATGACTAGTGCAAACGCCACACCCGCCGCGACGGGACAGTTGGGCTTGGCGGTGTTCGTCGACAATCTCGCGCAAAAGGCCGGGAATGCGCGGCGCAGTCTTCAGGAGGGTCAGATTCGGCTTGTCAGAGGTGTCTTCCGGGTGAAATGAATAACCGCGCGCTGGCACTCCCGAGACGTTATTACCAATTGCGGCCAGAATTGGTGATATGTGCGTAAGCTCCTCCGTCACTGGGTCTTCAATCCAAACCGCTTCGGTAAGGTGATCTAATTATAAGGAGACAGAGGGTTTAGAGAACAAGCAAACTGGATTACGCCGGCTAAAAAGAATTGATTTACATCATTCCCAGCTCAGAAGACCAGAGTTAGCTTTGCCCAGGCATCAATCTTTCCGAAAAGGGAGTGCCATATGATGATGACAGCGGAAAACAACTCCCAGGCATGCACCAATCCCCGTTGTTTGGGCCATTATGACTTTGAGCATATTGCCACGTACGCCCGAAAACGCTTTATCGAGGGGTGCGATACGGTTACGTTGCTGCAACAGGCGAAATCGAAACGTGAAAGGGAAGAGATTGCCTTGGTTTGCATGCTGGATG
>DATCZH010000003.1:0-3099 GCA_036526015.1 Sulfuricaulis sp. | reverse complement strand
TTGGGGGAAAACAGCGAGTCTTCGCCGATGCGCCGTTCGCTCGCCTGGCTCCAACGCGGATGATCAACCGTGGGATTGACATTCGAATAAAAACCGTACTCCCGCGGGTTAGCCTTGTACCAGGTAGTCAGGGGCTGTTTTTCCACGAATCGGATTTTTACGATGGATTTGATGCTCTTGAATCCGTATTTCCATGGCACCACCAGCCGGATCGGCGCACCGTTCTGGTTGGGCATCAACTCACCGTACAGACCCACGGCCAGGATCGTGAGCGGGTGCATGGCCTCGTCCAGGCGCAGGCCTTCGACGTAGGGCCAGTCGAGTCCAGCGCCGAAGAGGCCCGGCTTCTGGCCAGGCATCTGCTCCGGATCGTGCAGCGTAGTAAACTCGACATACTTCGCGCGCGAGTTCGGTTCGACCCGGTGGATCAAGTCACGCAGCGGGAATCCTACCCACGGGACCACCATGGACCAGGCTTCGACACAGCGCAGTCGGTAGATGCGTTCTTCCAGCGGGAAGTGTTTCAGTAAATCTTCAATCTGATATTTCGCTGGCTTTTTAATCTCCCCCTCGACGGAAATCGTCCAGGGAGACGCGCGGAAATTCCTTGCCTGGCGCGCAGGGTCACTTTTATCCGAGCCGAATTCGTAGAAATTATTGTAACTTGTAATGTCCTTGTAGGAAGTCAGCCTGTCAGCGGTCGACAGCGGGCTTTTCTTCACATTGGTTAGTTTTTGGCCGGCCTCAGACGAGTAAGGCAGGAGCCCTGCCGTGGCGCCGGCCGCCGTGATGGCGGCGGCCTGTCGCAGGAAACGGCGGCGTTGATGATATATCTCCTTGGGTGTGATTTCTGAGGCAAGAATATCGGCGGTTTTATTGATCAGCATGATCTCCCCATAAACGGTCGGCAGTGGGTAACGTCAACTATGGACACCCCCTGCCCGGAATAGTTGCAAATCGGCCAGAGCGAACCAAACTGGGTAATAGCGGCCCAAGTCTCAAATCCTGCATGTGCACGGTGAATGTAATCTAAGCTTACAAAAGACAATAGACAAATGTTGGGGAAATTCTCTTTACTCATGGTGGCAGGACTGCTGGTCCTGACAACAAATACCGCACTGGCCACCAGCACCTGTTCGGCCAAGAGTAGTAATGCCATGATTTCCTTGCTTGAGCTTTACACCTCGGAAGGTTGCAGCAGCTGTCCTCCCGCCGATCAATGGCTGGCCAACTTGCGGACCAATGGGCTCTATCCCGGTAAGGTGGTTCCCCTCGCGCTGCACGTGGATTACTGGAACGATCTGGGCTGGGAAGATCCCTATTCACAGAATAAATTCACTCAGCGCCAATACCAAGCGGCGCGACGGACAGGTTCGCGGACGGTATACACGCCCCAGTTTCTTCTGAATGGACAAGAATTCCTGCGCTGGCGCCAAAAGGGTAAAGTCGCGATAGAGCGCGCCAGCGAGATCCGACCACGCGCTGACATCTCGCTGACTCTTTCACGCCATGTGCATGTGAATGAAGTGGAAATTACGACTGATGTCCGGACGGACCCTCGTGGAGGACAGTCTGAATTCTATATTGTCCTGTTTGAAAACAATCTCACCACCCGAGTTCCTGCGGGAGAGAATCAGGGGGAGACCCTGAGACATGATTTCGTCGCCCGGCGTTGGCTTGGGCCTATTCCATTGGGTGAGAACGATGCAACATCATTCACGCACCGATTAAGTCTGGACAAGACGTGGAAAGTAGACGATTTGGGTGTGGCGGCCTTCGTGCAAGATCGTGAAAATGGAGAAGTGTGGCAGGCGCTGGCTCGGCCGTTTTGTTCTTGATCCCGCTGTCTTAACGAATGGCTTGATGCGGCTATTCAGAAAATAGAAAACCCGCCGGGCACGTTTCCGGCGGGTTTTTAATTTGGATGTAATTTGCGTTTAGGACGACTGCTGCAAAGCGGTGATGCGCTCGTCCAGCGGCGGGTGCGACATAAACAATCGCTTCCAACCATGATTGCGCTGACCGGATATACCAAAGGCAGCCATTTGGTCGGGCAGTTGCGCCGGTTCGTGCGCCGCCTTGAGGCGTTGCAGCGCCGCGATCATCTTTTCGCGGCCAGCCAGTTTGGCACCCCCCCGATCAGCGCGAAATTCACGCTGGCGGCTGAACCACATGACGATCATGCTTGCCAGGATACCGAGCACGATCTGCGCCACGATACTGGTGACGAAATATCCAATACCGAAACCGCGTTCATTCTTGAGCAGAACGCGGTCGACGAAAAAGCCGATCACGCGTGATAAGACGATCACAAAAGTATTGAGTACGCCCTGAATCAGCGCCAGAGTAATCATGTCGCCGTTCGCAACATGGGTAATCTCATGTCCCAGCACCGCCTCGGCCTCATCTTTATCCATGGCCTGTAGTAGGCCGGTACTTACCGCGACCAGTGCCGCGTCCCGGCGCATGCCGGTGGCGAAAGCATTAATGTCCGGGGCATCATAGACCGCCACCTCGGGCATGCCGATACCGGCCTGCTTCGCCTGGCGGCGCACGGTTTCAAACAGCCATTGTTCCGTACTGTTGCGCGGTTGCTCGATGACCATGGCGCCGGTCGCGCGTTTAGCCATCCACTTGGACATGGCCAGCGAAATGAACGAACCGCCAAAACCAATTACCGCCGCGAAAATAATGAGCGTTTGCAGATTCAGGCCGCCCGGAATTTCCTCGATGCCCAGCACCCGAATTAAGGCACTGGCCGCAACACTAAGCACCAGCAGAACGGCAATGTTGGTAGCAACGAACAGCAATATGCGCTTCATGGGTGAGTAAATTCTCCTGTCAGGTAAACTATTTCAAAATCATTAGATGGGGTCGGCATTCCATGAGTTCAATCCCTCCTCAGAGAGTCCGGATTTCAGGTCCCACGGCCGCTTCGTTAATCCCGGGTAGCTGCTATATTAATCTATTATGAAGCGGCAGGAGAAAGCCAGCCTGCCCGGTAACCTTTCCTTCTCCGGCCTTCCCGGAGAGGCTGTACACACCCTTAGGCAGCCATGAAGCTCGAAGACAAAGTGGCCGAACCCCAATACCGCGAGG
>DATCZH010000002.1:0-6720 GCA_036526015.1 Sulfuricaulis sp. | reverse complement strand
AACCTGCATGGTGTGACACTGGAAACCGAAGTGCGAATTATCGGCGAGTCAGGCACATGAGCAGAAATTTCGGCAAGGTCGCGGTGCTGATGGGCGGTCCTTCCGCGGAGCGCGAGGTATCGCTCAAGAGCGGGAAGGCGGTACTTGCGGCATTGAAGGACCGGCACGTGGACGCGCATGGAATCGATGCCGACAAGTCCACCTTGCGGATCCTGGAGGATGGCAAGTTCGAACGGGCGTTCATCGTGTTGCACGGACGCTGGGGCGAGGACGGCGTGATCCAGGGCGCGCTGGAGGTGCTGGATATTCCTTACACCGGAAGCGGCGTGCTCGGGTCGGCGCTCGGCATGGACAAACTGAAAAGCAAGGATCTCTGGTCGGCCGTCGGTATCCCCACGCCGGCGTACGCTGTTCTCGAATCCGGTACCGAAATCGACAAGGTCGCGGCCAAGCTGGGTCTGCCGTTGTTCGTGAAACCGGTGCGCGAAGGATCGAGTCTTGGCGTGAGCAAGGTCAAAACGTTGAATGAACTGAAGTCGGCCTGGAGGAGTGCAGCCAAATACGACGATCAGGTGATTGCCGAACGCTTTATCGATGGCGCGGAAATCACTTGTGGGATTCTCGGCGATCAGGCGCTGCCCCTGATCAAAATCGAAACCGATCGTGAATTCTACGACTACGAAGCGAAATATCTTCTCGATACCACCCGTTATCTCTGTCCCGCTGGCCTGCCCACGGATCAGGAACGCTCAATCCAGGCGCTCGCGCAACGGGCGTTTGCCGTACTCGGTTGCAGCGGTTGGGGCCGGGTGGATTTCGTGTGTGACCAGCGCGGACAGGCCTACGTGCTGGAGGTCAACACCGTCCCGGGCATGACGGATCACAGCCTCGTGCCCAAGGCCGCGAAGCAGGCGGGGATGGATTTCGACGAACTGGTATTACGGATTCTGGAGACGACGGATGTTGCTCGCTAAGGCTAACGAAGGAATGGGCCTGCTCAAGGCCGCCATGCTCCTGTTCTCGCTGCTATCGGTTCTGCTGATGTTGGCCTTTGGCGCCGACTGGTTGCTGCGTACCGATCATTTCCCGGTTCGAAATGTGCGTTTTGAAGGGGAATTCAAGCATATCACGCAAAAGGAGCTGGAAGCTGTCGTAGGTGATGTCGTTCGCGGGAATTTTTTCTTGCTCAATCTTGAGGCAGTAAAGACCCGCGTGGAATCGCTTCCCTGGGTTTACCGGGCCTCGGTACGCCGTCAGTGGCCGCAGGACGTGCATGTCCGTTTCACGGAGCAACAGCTCGCGGCGCGCTGGAGTGACGGTGCCTTTCTTAACCAGGCCGGCGATGTCGTGCCTGTGGCCCTGAATGAACCGACAGCTGCCCTGGCGCGGTTGCAAGGCCCTGAAGGCAGCAGTCCGCAGGTGCTTGAGCATTTCAAGCGTTTCGGCCAGATCTTGGCCGTGGTGGGATTGAAGCTGGAAAACATCACTCTGACGCCACGCCGAGTCTGGCGGCTCGAGCTCTCGGACGGAATGGTCATTGTGCTGGACCGGGATCATCCCGAATTTAAGCTTGAGCGTTTTGCGCGTGTCTATGCACAAACGCTCAATCACCAATCAGGCGGCGTTGCCCAGGCCGATCTGCGGTATGCCAACGGTTTTGCCTTGCAGCCAACCGGTGCCCGATCAGCCAGTCATCGGGATGCGCCGGGGCGCGCGGATACCATCGGAACAGGACGGACACGAGCGGCCAACAAGGGGTAATTATGGCGAAGCGAGACGATGAAAAACTTATTGTGGGACTTGATATCGGCACCTCCAAGGTACTCGCGATCGTTGGTGAAATCGCGCCCACGGGCGAGGTCGAGATAATCGGTGTGGGACACCACCCCTCGCGAGGAATGAAAAAGGGGGTGGTGGTGAACATTGAATCCACCGTTCAGTCCATACAACGTGCCGTCGAAGAAGCCGAGCTCATGGCTGGCTGCCAAATCCACTCAGTGTATGCCGGCATCGCCGGCTCGCACATCTCCAGCTTCAACTCGCATGGCATTGTCGCCATCAAGGACAAGGAAGTGGGTCAGGGGGACGTGGAACGCGTCATCGAAGCGGCGCGCGCGCTTGCTATCCCCGCGGACCAAAAGATTCTGCACATCCTGCCGCAGGAATTCATTATTGACAAACAAGAGGGCATCCGCGAACCGATTGGCATGAGCGGGGTGCGGCTCGAGGCCAAGGTCCATATTGTCACCGGCGCGGTGAGCGCGGCGCAAAACATCGTCAAGTGCGTGCGCCGCTGCGGACTGGAAGTCGATGACGTCATCCTGGAGCAACTCGCTTCCAGCATCTCCACGTTGACCGAGGACGAAAAAGAACTGGGTGTGTGCCTGGTGGACATCGGCGGGGGGACAACCGATATCTCGGTGTTCACCGACGGGGCAATCCGCCACACCGCCGTCATTCCCATCGCTGGCGATCAGGTGACGAATGACATCGCGGTGGCGCTGCGAACGCCGACACAGTACGCCGAGGACATCAAGAAAAAATACGGTTGCGCCCTGACGCAACTGGCGCATCGCGACGAGACCATCGAAGTGCCAAGCGTGGGCGACCGTCCACCGCGTAAACTGTCGCGCCAGACGCTGGCAGAAGTCATCGAGCCACGGATCGAAGAGTTGTACAGCCTGATTCAGGCGGAACTGCGCCGCAGCGGCTTCGAGGACGTGGTCGGAAGTGGTCTCGTGCTTACCGGGGGCAGCGCGAAGATGGAAGGGGTTGTTGATCTTGCGGAAGAAGTGTTTCACATGCCGGTGCGCTTGGGCGTACCGCAGTATGTCGGCGGGTTGAAGGGCGTGGTGCAGAACCCGATCTTCGCCACCGGCGTGGGGCTGGTCTTGTACGGAGCACGCTGCCGGGAAGGCAAGCAGTATGTGCAAAACCCGGGGACTAACGTGGGAGCGAAAGGAATTTGGAACAAGATGAAGAGCTGGTTTCAGGGAAATTTTTAATGCGGGGGAACGGGCGGATGTATCGATTAACAGATTCAAGGAAACCTACACTGGAGGCAACACATGTTTGAATTAATGGATACCTATGGGCAGCAAGCCGTTATTAAGGTAATAGGAGTAGGTGGCGGTGGCGGAAATGTTGTCGACCACATGGTCGCCGCCAACATTGAAGGCGTGGAGTTCATCAACGCCAATACTGACTCGCAGGCGCTCAAGCGCTCGCAGGCCAAGACTATTCTTCAGTTAGGCACCAACCTCACCAAGGGCCTCGGGTGCGGCGCCAATCCCGAAATCGGACGTCAGGCGGCGGTCGAGGATCGCGAGCGCATCGCCGAGGTGCTTGCAGGCAGCGATATGGTGTTCATCACCGCTGGCATGGGCGGTGGAACGGGCACCGGTGCAGGGCCGGTGGTGGCACAAGTTGCGAAAGACATGAATATTCTCACTGTCGCCGTCGTGACCAAGCCGTTTCCGTTCGAGGGGCGCAAACGCATGGGCATTGCCGAGCAGGGTATTTCGGAACTGGGCCAGTTCGTCGACTCCATAATAACGATCCCAAACGAGAAATTGCTGACGGTGTTGGGCAAGGATGCCACGCTGCTCGACGCCTTTGGCAAGGCTAACCAGGTGCTACAAAATGCGGTTCAAGGCATCGCCGAACTGATTACGAGGCCCGGACTGATTAATGTGGACTTCGCCGACGTGCGTACTGTGATGTCGGAGATGGGCATGGCCATGATGGGCGCGGCCTCCGCCAGCGGGCCGTCGCGTGCACGCGAGGCGGCGATTGCCGCGGTCTCGAGCCCCTTGCTGGAGGACATCAATATCTCCGGCGCGCGAGGGATTCTGGTCAACATTACGGGTGGGCTCGATATGTCCATTGGGGAATTCGAGGAAGTCGGCAACGCCATCAAAGAGTTCGCCTCCGAAGACGCGACCGTGGTCATCGGTACCGTTATCGAAGCGGAGATGCGCGAAGAGCTGCGGGTGACGGTTGTGGCAACAGGCCTGGGCCAGGAAAAGCAGCGCAAGCAGCCGTACAAGGTGGTCAAAACTGGCACCGGCACAACCGATTTCGAGGACTACGAGACCCCGACGGTGATCCGGAATCGGCGCACGGAACGGCCCTTGGCCACGGCGGCCGAGGCGGCCATCGAGTACTTGGATATTCCGGCATTCCTGAGAAAACAGGCCGACTGAGACTTTATCCGCAAAACGGGCCGTTTATCGGGCCCGGGTCGTCGATCACGGCCTGCCAACCTAGGTTTGGCTGGACAGTTGTGGGGTTTTATCCTTAAATTACGGGTAGGGACCGATTTTTCCGTAATGTTGCCCAGTTTGAAAACTGTAATCAGCATGCAGAGTTGCATGCACAATTTGATTCAGCGCATGTATTTTTCGATCGAGCGGAGACATTCGACCCTCACCTAATAAGTTAATCGCTCGAGATGAAGATTTAATGATCAAGCAAAGGACTTTGAAGAATGTAATCCGCGCAACGGGCGTGGGTTTGCACACCGGTGAAAAGGTTTATTTAACTCTTCGACCTGCCTCTTCTGATACAGGAATAGTTTTTCGTCGCATCGATTTGCCAGAACCGGTAGATATCCGCGCGTGCCCGGAGAATGTTTCCGACACCCGCCTGTCAACGACGTTGGAATTCAACGGTGCCAGAGTCTCCACGGTGGAGCATCTCATGTCAGCGTTCGCTGGATTGGGAATTGATAATGCCTACGTTGATCTTACGGCGGCAGAAGTACCGATCATGGACGGCAGTGCCGGACCGTTTGTATTTCTGGTGCAATCGGCGGGCATCGCCGAACAATCGGCCCCGAAGCGATTCATGCGCATCAAGAAGGAAGTGCGCGTGGAGGACGGTGATAAATGGGCCTGTTTCCAGCCATTCGAGGGTTTCAAGGTTTCCTTCGCCATCGAATTCAACCATCCGACGTTTCGCCACTCGACACAAAATGCCAGTGTAGATTTTTCAACCACCTCCTTTGTGAAGGAAGTCAGCCGAGCCCGTACTTTTGGTTTCATGGGCGATCTCGAGGCACTGCGCGCCGTCGGGTTGGCGCGTGGGGGCGGGCTCGATAATGCCATTGTGCTGGATGATTTCCGCATCCTTAATGACGATGGTCTGCGGTACGAGGATGAATTCGTCAAACACAAGGTGCTGGACGCCATCGGCGATCTTTATTTGCTGGGACATCCGCTAATCGGCGAGTTCAGCGCCCACAAGTCTGGTCACTCTCTTAACAATCGCCTCCTGCGCCAACTGGTGTCTAGCCAGGAAGCGTGGGAACTTATTACCTACAATGAAAATGACGAGGCGCCCATTGCTTTTGTGCGCACCGTACCGGCGACTTGATTGAAATAGTGGTAAGCGGGGAGCTGAAAGGGGAAGCACGACATGAATATCATCCTGGTACCAAACAGCCGTCACGGCAAAGGCCGTAACACTACCCTTTCCCATCGACATTTAATTTTGATTTCACTGGTGGTCTTGGTGGCCTTGCCAGCGCTGCTCGGTATCGTGGCCTACCACGCCCAGGACATGTTATCCGTGTATAACACGGATTCAATAATGGTCGCTCAACGCCGCGAATTGGCGACGCAACGCACTGCGGTCTTGGAAACCCGGCGAAAAACCGAGGCGCATCTCAATGCACTGGCACAACGCATGGGTCAGATGCAGGCACAGCTGATGCGGCTCAATGCCCTAGGTTCGCGACTGACACGCATGGCGGGTCTGGATTCCCGTGAATTTAATTTTTCTGTCGAGGCAGCAATGGGTGGACCGGAAAAGTCCGCTCCCTCCGCTAATCCACCTGAGCTGATGGATTCACTCGATCGTCTCACTCGAGAAATCGAGCGCCAACAGGAGCGATTGAGCGCGCTGGAAAACCTGTTGCTCGATCGTAAACTCAACGCGGCCGTGACACCTTCGGGTTGGCCGGCGGAGGGCGGATGGATATCCTCCGGTTTCGGGCTGCGTGCCGACCCCTTCAATGGCCATCAGTCGCAGCACGATGGCGTGGACATCGCCTCGAACTTGGGTTCGCCCATTCTTGCCGTGGGGGATGGTGTTGTCAGCCACAGTGGAGAGAAGGCAGGTTATGGATTGTTGGTCGAGATCACGCATGAATCCGGATTAGTTACGCGCTATGCACATACCCGCACTATTCTCGTCAGGGTGGGTGATCGGGTGCAGAAAGGCCAAGCCATTGCCGAAATCGGTAATTCCGGCCGTTCCACGGGTCCGCATCTGCATTTCGAGGTGGTCCGCAACGGCACTCCGGTGAATCCAATGCGGTATCTGCAGCAAGCGAGCAGGTAGGTATCCAGCGCCTCGCTTCAAGTCTTTCCGCTTTTCCTCCATAATTGCCGCTCTTTTTTTGATTCGTCTCCTCGCGAGACGCACGGATTTTCATGATCACGAAATCGCTCACCAAGATTTTTGGCAGCCGCAATACCCGCCTGATCAAGCGTATGCAGCAAGATGTGGCGCTCATCAACGCGCTGGAATCCGGGCTGTCCCAGCTTAGTGATGAGCAATTGCGCGCGAAGACCGCTGAATTCAAAACCCGTCTCTCGAACGGTGAAACGCTGGAAGCGATTCTGTATGAAGCCTTCGCGGTCGTGCGCGAAGCCTCCCAGCGCACGTTGGGCATGCGTCATTTCGACGTTCAACTCATCGGCGGCATGGTGTTGC
>DATCZH010000001.1:0-20078 GCA_036526015.1 Sulfuricaulis sp. | reverse complement strand
CTATTCGCATTCGTACATGGATGCGCTCCCGGATTTCGTCAAATTGACCGAGGCCTACGGGCACGTTGGTTTTAAGATTGAGAAGCCCGGCGACGTGGAGGGGGCGCTCAAGGAGGCGTTCGCCATGAAGGACCGCCTCGTTTTTTTGGACTTTATTACCGACCAGACCGAGAACGTCTATCCCATGATCGCTTCGGGCAAGGGCCAGCACGAGATGCACTTGAAGCCCTGCAAGGCCGTGGTGCCGACTGACCGGGAGCTGGCTTAGATTATGACCGGACGAACGAAGCGGAGCGCAGTAGATAGACATTAATGCGTCACACGATATCCATGCTGCTGGAAAACGAGTCAGGCGCACTGTCACGTGTGGCTGGCCTGTTTTCCGCGCGCGGGTACAACATCGAATCGCTCACAGTCGCGCCCACCGAGGACGAGACCCTGTCGCGCCTGACGCTCGTGACCAGTGGCTCGGAGGATGTCATCGAACAGATCACCAAGCAGCTCAACAAGCTGGTAGACGTGGTCAAGTTGGTGGACCTCACGGAGGGCCAGCATATCGAACGCGAGATGCTGCTGATCAAGGTGAATACTGATGGCGCGAAGCGCGACGAGATCCGGCGGGCGGTGGATAAACACCAGGCGCGAATCCTGGATGAAAGTGAAACCACCTGCACCATCGAACTGACCGGCACAAGCGACACGCTCGATGCTTTTGTCACGTCGGTCAGCCGCGCGGGCATCATCGAGGTGGTGCGTTCCGGTGTTTCCGGTATCGCCCGTGGCGAGAGCAGTCTTCGGATTTAAACCAAGTTAACGACAGACGAGGAAGTATGAAAATCTTCTACGACAAAGACGCCGATCTTTCGATTATTCGCGCCAAGAAAGTCACCATCGTGGGTTACGGCTCCCAAGGCCATGCGCACGCGCTGAATCTCAAGGACAGCGGTGTGGCTGTGACGGTTGGCTTGCGCGACGGTTCGGCCTCGGTCCAGAAAGCTAAAAACGCCGGGCTGACCGTGAAGAACGTTTCTGAGGCGGTCAAGGGCGCTGACGTGGTCATGATCGTCGCGCCGGACGAGCAGCACAAGAAGATCTATCAGGAGAGTGTTGAGCCGAATCTGAAAAAGGGTGCCACATTGGCCGTGGCCCATGGCTTCTCGATCCATTTCAACTTCATTCAGCCACGGGTCGATCTCGATGTCATCATGATTGCCCCCAAGGGCCCGGGACACCTGGTGCGTTCCACCTTCACTCAGGGCGGCGGCGTGCCGTGCCTGATCGCGGTCAAGCAGGATGCTTCTGGCCAGGCACGCGACGTGGCACTTTCCTATGCTTCGGCCATCGGCGGTGGCCGCGCCGGGGTTATCGAAACCACCTTCAAGGACGAATGCGAAACTGATTTGTTCGGCGAGCAGGCGGTATTGTGCGGCGGCGCCACTCATTTGGTGCAGGCCGGTTACGAGACGTTGGTGGAGGCGGGTTATCCCCCCGAAATGGCTTACTTTGAATGCCTGCACGAGCTGAAGCTGATCGTCGATCTCATGTACGAGGGTGGCATCGCCAACATGCGCTATTCGATCTCGAATACCGCCGAGTATGGCGACTACACCCGCGGCCCGCGCATCGTCAACGAACAGACCAAGGCCGAGATGAAAAAGATTCTGAAAGAAATTCAATCTGGCCAGTTTGCCAAGGAATGGATGGCCGAGAATGAGACCGGTGGCAAGCGCTTTCCTGAAATGCGCGCCCAGGCGGCCAAACACCCCATCGAAGAGGTAGGCAGCCGGCTGCGCGACATGATGCCCTGGATCAAGGCCCAACGCATCGTTGATAAGTCCAAGAATTGACCAGCCGTCCCCCGCGGCACATGGCTGACAACCGTTATCCCCTCCTGGCCCGCGAAGGCCGGGCGCATGTGGCGCTGGCGATAGTGGTCGCGGCGCTCACGCACTATTTCGCCGGCGGTGCGTGGGCGGCGCCACTGTGGATTGTCGTGGTATTCATTCTCCAGTTTTTCCGTGACCCACCCCGCCGGATACCGGATATACCGGATGTCGTGGTCTGCCCCGCGGATGGCAAGGTTATCGCGCTTGGCGAAGTCGAGGATCCTTATCTAAAGCGTCCATCCCGGCGTTTGAGTGTGTTCATGAATGTCTTCAACGTCCATTCCAACCGCAGCCCGGTCGCGGGAGTCGTCAAAGAAGCCTGGTATAACAAAGGAAAGTTCATCAATGCGTCTTTTGACAAGTCCTCTCACGAAAATGAGCGCAATGCCCTCTGGATTCGGACTGATGATGGCCGGGACGTGGTGGTGGTTCAGGTTGCCGGTCTGATCGCGCGGCGTATACTGTGCTATGTGCAAGCGGGCGAAAAGATGGCGCGAGGTGAGCGCTATGGTTTTATCCGCTTCGGATCGCGCGTCGATGTTTATCTTCCGCCAGATGCACAATTTGAGGTAACGCTGGGTGATTCAGTGAAAGGTGGTGCCGACGTGATCGCCCGGTTAGCGCCCAAGGCGCAGGAGAATTGATGGACCATTCAGAAGAAACACGCATTCCCAGCGAGAAGCAGCGGCGCCGGGGGATCTATATCCTTCCCAGTCTGTTTACCACGGCGAGTCTCTTCGCCGGTTTTTATGCCATCGTGCAGGCGATGAACGGCAATTTCGAGTATGCTCCCCTGGCAATATTCATCGCCATGATCCTGGATGCGCTGGATGGGCGCATTGCCCGTCTGACGCATACGGAAAGTGATTTCGGCGCCGAGTACGATAGCCTCGTGGACATGGTGTCCTTCGGACTCGCGCCCGCGCTTATCATGTATGAATGGGCTCTGTCAGGAATGGGCAAACTTGGCTGGTTGGCGGCTTTCATTTACACCGCCGGCGCCGGTCTGCGCTTGGCCCGTTTCAATACCCAGGTGGGTGTGGCGGACAAGCGCTTCTTTCGGGGTCTGCCGAGCCCGGCGGCGGCGGCGCTATTGGTAGGGTTGGTCTGGGTGCTGCACGCCAATGGCGTTCCCGGCCGGGAGATCAGCATCGCTGCGCTGGTCGTGACCGTGATGGCGGGGGTGCTGATGGTAAGCAATATCCGCTATCGCAGCTTCAAGGACGTGGACCTGCGCGGGCGGGTCTCCTTCATGACCATCCTGTCGCTGCCATTGGTGCTGGTGCTGTTGTTTCAGGACCCACCATTGGTGCTGTTCCTGACTTTTCTGTTATATGCGCTATCCGGCCCAGTCGCATTCATCTTCCGGCGGCTCCCCCGGGATGAAAAAGATTCAGCTGAAAAACATCCCCACGGCCGGGTTTAAATTTCCCCCGGTTTGATTTAAGCTTTAAATATGTTGAGCCAAAACTTCATTTTATTTAGCTCTCCTCAACACCGTCGCACGGTGTCATTGTCCCGCGCGCTATTCTCTCTGCTTGCCCTGCTGCTGCGCCGCTAGGCGCAAACGATCCCCTTCCTGGCGAGGAATACAATACGCATCCATAAACTGTTTTTAGGCCACATGATTTGAAAGAATCATGCCACGTTTACTAATAACAGGACGATCGTAGCAGGGCTACATTATCGTAGAGAGAAGACCATGAACGACCCCTTGATCATATTTGACACGACGTTGCGCGACGGGGAGCAGAGCCCCGGTGCTTCCATGACGCGCGATGAGAAAGTTCGCATCGCCAAGATTCTGGAGCGCATGCGCGTGGACGTTATAGAAGCTGGATTTCCCGTGGCCAGCCCCGGCGACTTCGAAGCGGTCAAGGCGGTGGCCCAGGCCGTTACGGACAGCACCGTCTGTGGTTTGGCGCGCGCCGTAGAGAAAGACATCGATCGTGCCGCCGAAGCCATCAAGTCAGCCAAGCGCGGTCGCATCCATACTTTCATTGCCACCAGCCCAATTCACATGCAAAACAAACTGCGCATGTCCGAGGAGCAGGTGCTGGAGCGCGCGGTGTGGGCGGTCAAGCGTGCGCGTCAATGTACGGATGATGTCGAGTTTTCACCAGAGGATGCCGGACGCTCGGAGATTGATTTTCTTTGTCGTGTGCTCGAGGCCGTGATAGCGGCTGGGGCCGGCACCGTGAATATTCCCGACACGGTGGGCTACAATCTCCCGCACCAGTTCGGAGCGCTGATCAAGTCATTGCGCGAAAGAGTCCCGAACTCCGATAAGGCGGTTTTTTCCGTGCACTGTCACAACGATCTCGGCCTGGCCGTGGCCAATTCGCTTTCGGCGGTGTTGAACGGCGCGCGTCAGGTGGAATGCACCATCAATGGCCTCGGCGAGCGCGCGGGCAATGCCTCACTCGAGGAAATCGTCATGGCGGTGCGCACGCGCCGTGACATCTTCCCGTGCGATACGCGCCTCGACACTACCCAGATCGTGCCAGCCTCGCGCCTGGTATCGAACATCACCGGTTTTCCCGTGCAGCCGAACAAGGCGATCGTGGGGGCCAATGCGTTCGCCCACGAAAGTGGTATCCATCAGGACGGTGTCATCAAGAAACGCGAGACTTACGAAATTATGCGTGCCGAGGATGTCGGCTGGCTCGCGAACCGTATGGTGTTGGGAAAACATTCCGGGCGCAATGCTTTCAAGAGCCGTCTCAAGGAACTGAATATCGAGTTCAAGTCCGAGCAGGATTTGAATTCGGCGTTCGAGCGCTTCAAGGATCTCGCTGATAAAAAGCATGAGATTTTTGATGAAGATCTGCAAGCGCTAGTGACCGAGGTGGATCTGGAGCAGGGGAACGAACATTTCCGTCTGGTGTCACTCAAGGTCTGCTCGCAGACCGGCGAGACTCCCTATGCCAATGTCACGCTGGCCGTGAACGGATCGGAAAAAAAGGCCGGCGCGCCTGGGAGTGGTCCGGTGGATGCCGCGTTCAAGGCGATCGACAGCGTAGCGGGGAGCCAGGGACAATTGCTGCTCTATTCGGTCAATAACATCACCAGCGGCACCGATTCGCAGGGGGAAGTGACGGTGCGACTGGAAAGAGGCGGACGCATCGTCAACGGCCACGGGGCGGATACCGATATTGTCATTGCCTCGGCCAAGGCCTATCTCAACGCCCTGAACAAGCTGGTCGCACCTGCTGATCGCACACATCCGCAAGCGGGTCAACCGATATGACATCGAAACACGGGGCGAGACTCGTCCCGTGTTTTTTCGGGAGGACATCGATGCCAGGCCATGCTTTACGGTTTGTCCCGCATGTGACGTACGCGTTAATGGCCGCGGCATTGCTGAGTGCTGGAGCGTTTGCCGACAACCATTTCGAAGCCTCAGATAAACCGGTTGCTTTGGCAGGCTGGAAGTATCGCGTTGCGGTAGAAAATCTCCCCGGCATAGATAATCTGGTGGTGGACAAAGAGGGGGCGCTCTTCGCCACGCAGGAACAGAGGAAAGGAGCCGGCAAAGTTATCCATATTGACCGTGGAAGCATTAGCACGGTGATCGCCGGGCTTAACCGGCCGGACGGCCTTTTGCTGCGAGGAAACTTTTTGTTCATCACCGAGGAGACGCTCAATGGGAGAGTCCTGGAATTCGATCTGACCACAAAAAAAATACGTTCCCTGGCGACGCTGTCCAAACCGGAAGGCATTGATATGTTTCCCAACGGTGATCTTCTGATTTCGGAAGACATCTTGGAAGGGCGTCTGCTACGCGTGCCTCGCGAATCCGGGAAGCCCATGGAAGTCATTCTCGATGATCTAAAGCGACCTGAGGGCGTACTGATCAAGTCGGATGGTGCCATTGTCTTTGCAGAAACCGCGAGCGGGAGCGTGCTCTCTTATCAGAATGGAGAAGCTAACGTAATTGTTGACGATCTTTCCGAACCGGATCAGGTCGAGTTGGCACCGGACGGCGCACTGTGGATCACGGAAGACGTCAGGAATGGCCGCATGCTCCGATTGAAAGATGGCGTGCTGGAGACGGTGCTCAGTGGATTACGCTATCCGCAAGGAATGGCAATTGAAGCCGATGGTTCCGTGTGGTTGGCAGAACAGGGACGTCAACGGATTCTGGTCATTTACCCCCCGGGCCGTCAATGACATTTCAAGCTTGTTTTTCTTTTTCTCTGCCTTATGCTTAAGTCCATGAACATCGAGGAAGTCAGGCGTCGGCAGTATCTTGATGCGCTCGGCATCACCTTCTGGGAAACACGCCAACATCCGGATCTGGCAGCACCGAACGCGATGACCGCTGATCCGAGTCTCGCCGGAGACTTTCCGGGAACTCCAGCCCCGCCGGTTCAATCAAAAAATACGGATGGCTCAACGGGTGAACTCCACATGTGGAGGGAACTTGAATCGGCGGTACGTACCTGCACAAGATGCGCATTGCACGCCACTCGCACCCAGACGGTTTTCGGGGTTGGAAATTATCAGGCCAAATGGATGTTCATCGGCGAAGCGCCGGGCGCAGACGAGGATCGTCAGGGCGAACCTTTCGTGGGCCGTGCCGGCCAGTTGCTGAACGCGATTCTGTTTGCGCTCGGCCTCGAACGCGAGGAAGTCTATATCGCCAATGTGCTCAAGTGCCGGCCGCCGGGGAACCGCGACCCGCAACCCGAAGAAGTGGCCCAATGTGAGCCGTATCTCCTGCGGCAAATTGACCTGATCAAACCGCGCCTGATCGTGGCGCTCGGACGCCATGCCGCGCACAGCCTGCTGAAAACCGAGGTTCCCCTGGGAAAATTGCGTGGACAGCAGCTTACCTATCATGGCATACCGCTCTTCGTGACCTATCACCCGGCCTACCTGCTGCGCAACCCGGCCGACAAACGCAAGGTGTGGAATGATCTTTGCCATGCCAGAGCCGTGATGAAGCGATTGGAAACCGCGTGAGCGCTGTCGTCATATCTGATCAGCCACGGCTTCGTCCCATGTCGGGACTCGATCTGAAAGCCGTGATGGAGGTCGAAAACTCCTCCTATGAATTCCCTTGGACTCTGCCGATATTCCGCGATTGTTTACGCGTGGGCTGCTACTGTTTTGTATACGAAACACTGGAGCATGGCATTATCGGTCATGGCATCATGTCCGTGGCCGCCGGGGAATGTCATCTTCTGAATATATGTATTCATCCGGAGTTTCAGCGACAGGGACTTGGTGAGGGCATGGTGCTGTTCCTGCTCGATTTTGCACGCAAGAAAAAGGCGCGCATGGCATTGCTGGAAGTTCGCATTTCCAACTTGGCCGCCTATAAGCTTTATATCAAGCTGGGCTTCGACGAGGTCGGCCTGCGCAAGAGTTATTATCCCGCGCACCACGGGCGCGAGGATGCCATCATCCTGGCGCGTGATTTGAAAATAACCAGCCCTTGATTAGTTAACGCCTTCCTCAGGGTTTCCGGTATTCCATCTCGGCCTGCGGGATCATTCCCTCGATCTGGCGGATGCGTTGTTCATCGAGCGGATGGGTGCTGAGAAACTCCACCTGTTTCCCTCCGCCTTTCTTGTCCTTGTATTCCGCGAAACGCTTCCAGAAGCCAAGCGCCTCGCGCGGGGGATAGCCCGCGCGCGCCATATACAGCACACCGAGTCGATCTGCCTCCAGTTCCTGCCCACGCGAATGAGGCAGGGCCACGCCGAGAGTGGTGCCGATCCCGTAGGCCTGCTGCATCAGAACGCGGCTGATCTCGGAGCGACCGATCGTCGCTTGTTCCAGCAATTGTCCCCCGAGCTGAATCAGCATGGCCTCGGACATGCGTTCCGCACCATGGCGTGCCACGGCATGCGCTACTTCATGCCCAATAACGGTGGCCAATCCTCCGTCGTCTTTTGTGATAGGCAGGATGCCGCTGAAGACACCAACCTTCCCACCGGGCAGGCAAAAGGCGTTGGGTGTATCGGGCTTGTCGAACAATACGAATTCCCAGCGCGCATTGGGCAGCGGCGCCACGACTGCAATGCGTTGACCCACTCTTTGCAGTTGCGCATTCGCTGCTGCATCTTGAGAAATCGGGACAGACTTTTTCAGCTTCTCGAATTCCTGGAAACCAAGTTGGGCTTCCTGGACCGGGCTGACCAGCAGGATCTGCGAGCGACCGGTTTCCGGCACGGTGGCGCAAGCGCTAAGAATCACTCCAGTTAACAGGATGAGGTTTATGATCACCAGGAATTTTGCGTGATTTGACATTCTCAGGTTCATTTTATTTCCATGGTGGGCCGAGTTTATCGCGTGATTCTACCCTGAGATGTTGCTGCTTCCACTAGTTAAGGCGGCAGTAATAAAACGCCTTGGCGGTTAGAATGTCATCTTGGGATTGTATTTCAGACCGCGAGGAGAAATTGTGACGGACGGCAAAACTCTGGTTTATCATGGAAAAATCATCGATCTGTGTCTGGAGCGTGTGACGCTTCCCAACGGGACCCAGACTGAACTTGAGATTGTGCATCACCCCGGTGGTGCCGCCATCGTGGCCCTCGACGACGATGGCCGTGTGTGTCTGCTGCGACAGTACCGGCATGCGGCGGGTGGCTGGTTATGGGAATTGCCCGCCGGTAAGCTTGACCCAGGCGAGCCACCGCATGTGACGGCACGGCGTGAATTGCAGGAGGAAGTCGGAAGGCAGGCAACCCACTGGGAATCTCTGGGGAATATAATCAGCTCACCCGGCATATTTACCGAAATCGTGTATCTCTTTCTGGCGCGAGAACTGAGTGGCGTTTCAGCCCAGCATGATGACCATGAAGTGTTCGAGGTGCACTGGTTTCCCTTTACCAAAGCGCTGGCGCTGGCCGTGACGGGTGAAATAACGGATTCCAAAACCTTGGCAGGGCTGTTCCGGGCAGAAAAAGTAATCGATCGGACATGACACAATAATCCCTGGTCCGAAGCCAGCAACGGCGGCTATTTTCCAAGACCATCTGGCCTAAAAAACCCGCCTATCCTAGGTCCTTACTGGAATATTCCTTACCATTACATAAGCTTAAGGGTAAGTGGGATAACAACCACGGGAATCGTGTTTGGAGTGTGTCGCGAAACCATGGGAGGTGGCGCGTGGATTTTCTTGTTTAATTGACAGGAAAGATTATTAAACTTTCAGAAAATGTATGGAAACATGGAAACAATAAAAACATTTCCAGGTTTGTTCGGGTTCTATGTGCTGACACCCGAGGGCCAGCTTGGTTCATATAACCAGAGCGGAAAATTCGTCGTGGATGCAAAACTGACGAAGGCGTTCGAAGACTATAATCGGCGCTTCCTCATGTCCTATCTTCAGAACCCCGCCAAGGGCAATTTCCGCCTGGCCATTATTCATCGTACGAAGGAAAAAAGGCCCTGGGGTTCGGAGACGTTGTTATTTGAGAAATATATCGTGCGTCGGCTTTACCCCATGACCGGGACAACTGAACTGGATTTAACTGCTTTTCAAAGGAAAAACCGTGAGAAGAGTATTTACCGGGGCATGGAAATATTCCTTGAGTACAAGGACAACTCGATGCCAGACATCCCGGTTTACTGTCCCGTGCTGTATGACAGAAATACGACACTGACCGATTACGCGTCCGATCTCGATCATACGGCGAACTCAGACGACCGGGGGACGTCGGTGGTGGAGGTCCTGAATATGCTGGCTGGAATACCCGTCGGCCGGCGCTACACTCCTGAAATTGGTATTCTCAAGGATAAGATCTATCAGGGGATCATCAAAAAAGATATGCGCAAGTCCGAGGAATTCACGATCATCGGGGATATTCGTCGCCGTGCGACGCTTGAGACGGGAATTGATCCGTATAGTGATGTTGATAAACGGGCTGAACGCCAAGTGACCTTTTTATCGAAGAACGGCGATCCACCGGGACATTCTGACAGCAGCAATACTCTACTCAGTAATATTGCTTCTTCGCTGGTCGGTCATCCGGAACCGGCGGATGTTGAGACCCTCAAAATCTTCTCTCGTTTCCGAGACATGGAGCACGAGAAACTTAAACTGCTTGCCGATGAATGCCTGGTCTACAAAGTACCGCCGGGGACAAAGTTGCTTGAGCGGGGAACGAACGATACCTTTAATCTTTATCTTATCGAAGGCAGCGTTCAGTTGGTGGCGGCTGACGGGAACCCGAAAATCATCGAAGGTAGGACGCCTGCTTCCAATAATCCGGTTTCCTACCTCAAACCACGCATGTATACCGTTTCCGCGATAACACGGGTTGCATTCTTGTGGATCAACGACCATCTGATTGAAAAAATCCTTCAGGGAAAAAGTCCACTCATTCAACGTGACGGAACGAAGTAAGCCAGTTATTGCGCCATCATAACGCGCAGTCTTGTAACTATTATTCGAACAGCTCCCCTGGGGCATTCTTCTGCATATCGAGCAGCATCTTGCGCACGGCGGCACGCCGTTGTTTTTTTTTCGGCTCTGATCCTGGCTATCTCCCGTCCCGCATCAGTTCTTTCAGCGACCGCATTGGATTGAGGGGATTGACAGGCACACCTAACTTTTACTTTTGCATGACCTCGTCCAGCAGGATCCGGTAGTGTAGGACACGTTCATTGTCCTCTCCCAACAGGTTGAAGATGGCAAGCATTCCACGAGCAGCGGCCTGGCGGCGGAAGCCAAAGTCGCGTCGAGCTATTTCCAGCAACTGTTGCATGGCAGCTTCGTAGTCATTCTGCGTTATCTTGACGGAGCACAATTGATACCTTGCTTCGAGGTCATCGGGGTTGTCTGAAAGGCTTAGTTCCAGCGTGGACACTGGCGGGGATTCTTGCGCGGTGCGTATGAAGCTCACATGCGCGGACAAATTTCGTATTTCCGGATGGTCCCGTACTTCTTCTGGGAGGCTCTTCAAAAGGTCTTCAGCCTGGGCGAAACGCCTTTGCAACATGAGCATTTTCACCAGATCGATCGCTAGGCGTGGATTTTCCGGTTTGGCCAGTGCCGCTTTGGCCGCCTGTCTCACGGCCTGGTCCAGATCTCCCCGCTGATAGGCCTGGACTACCCCGGCGACCTTGCCACCGTTCTCACGCGACGCGTGTTTGGAAATGAATTCCCGCAAAACGGTTTCCGATTCCGCACCGTGCAAGGTATCCATCACCTTGCCACGCCGGAATAGTTTGACCGTGGGAAGGCTGTTGACACCGTGCTCACGTGCCAGGCGCCCGAGATCGTCGGTGTTGAGCATGACCAGCAAAAAGCGTCCACCGAATTCGGTGGCCAGGCGAATGAGGCGGGGCATCAGCATCAGGCAGGGACCGGCACGCGGCGACCAGTAATTTACCAGTACCAGTCCCTTGTCAGAGTTTTCCAGCACCAGGGTGCGAAAATTCTCCGCCGTGGCATCGAAGACAAAAGGGGAATGGGCCATGAACCTAACGATAATAAAATAAGCAACCGGCGCACAAGGAAACATTCGACTTCTGGAAGGGCTATATTTGGTAAGTAAACCCCTTTTTGCGGGAGGTGATGATGCCACATGCCTATCCAACGCCGCGCAACATCGGATTGCGAGCCCCGGCCTGCTTGCGGGAGGCACGTTTCAATGCCGGTTTCGAGCACGCCCTCAAGGGTGGTCACCTGACGGAAGTCGAATACTTTCGGCGCTCCTTCCGGCTGGGTTTTCGGGCCGCCAAGCTGTACCTGCGCGAGGTGCGACGTAGTCGGGGGCTGCTGGATTTCCCGATGCGGACAAGATTTCGTATACGCGCCCTTTGGCGCGGGATTTGATTCCCGGCATTTCAGGCTGCCACCGCCGGGCCAAGACACTGGACGGCCGGTGGCTTTTCACCGGTCGATCGGCTATATTGTTATGGCTGCAGTTTGTTGTCAGTGTTTCGGTGGATCCGCATTCAAGATCACTCCCGTAACTTCCTTTCACGCTCTGCATCACAATACCAACTTTTATCCGAGGTTATTAATGCGTACTGGTACAGTAAAATGGTTTAACGATTCAAAAGGATTCGGTTTTATCAAGCCGCAGGACGGCGGCGAAGATGTGTTTGTGCATCACTCCGTCATCCAGGGCAGTGGTTTCAAGTCCCTGGCCGAAGGGCAGAGCGTGAGCTTTGAGTCCCAGAAGGGGCCGAAGGGCATGCAGGCGACCAAGGTGGTGGTCGACGCCTGAGGCTGGCATAAGTCGTCAGTTTGGAAACCCCGCTACGGCGGGGTTTCTTTTTGTATAATCGCGCGCGGCAATTTTCACATTCGACATGACTGATTTTCATTCCGAGATCGCACGGCGGCGCACGTTCGCGATCATCTCCCATCCTGACGCGGGCAAAACCACGCTCACCGAAAAGCTGCTGCTGTTTGGTGGCGCGATCCAGTTTGCCGGCGCTGTGAAAGGGCGTAAGGCCGCACGTCACGCCACGTCCGACTGGATGGAGCTTGAGAAACAGCGTGGTATCTCCGTGACTTCGTCGGTAATGCAATTCCCGTATCAGGGACACATCGTCAATCTGCTGGACACGCCCGGTCATGAGGATTTTTCCGAGGACACTTACCGCACCCTGACGGCGGTGGACTCGGCGCTGATGGTGATTGACGGCGCCAAGGGCGTAGAGCAGCGCACCATCAAGCTGATGGAAGTTTGCCGCCTGCGACACACACCGATCATGACCTTCATCAACCAGCTCGATCGCGAGTCGCGTGATCCGGTCGAGCTCATGGATGAGGTCGAAACCGTGCTCAAGATCCGCTGTGCGCCAGTGACCTGGCCTATCGGCAGTGGTCGGCGCTTCAAAGGGGTGTATCACCTCGCCGAGGACAGCGTGCATTTCTTCAGCCCCCAGCACGGCGGCAAGATCCAGCAAGGCGTGATCATCCACGGCCTGAATAATCCGGAGCTGGATGAGGTTCTCGGCGAGCAGGCGGCCGAGCTCCGGGCCGAGATCGAACTGGTCAAGGGCGCTAGCCATGACTTCGATCCACAACAATACCGGCTCGGGGAACAGACACCGGTGTTTTTCGGCTCGGCCATCAATAATTTCGGCGTGCGCGAGCTGCTGGACGATTTTGTGCAGCACGCACCGCCCCCACTTTCGCGGGAGACCACGACGCGCACGGTCGAGCCGAACGAGACGGCCCTGACCGGATTTGTCTTCAAGATTCAGGCAAACATGGACCCCAAGCATCGCGACCGCATTGCCTTTATGCGCATTACATCAGGGAAATACACGCGGGGGATGAAAATTCACCAGGTGCGATTGAATCGTGATGTGCAAATTGGAAATGCAATCACCTTCATGGCTCGCGAACGCGAACAGGTGGACGAAGCGTATGCTGGCGATATCATCGGTCTGCACAACCACGGCACAATCCAAATCGGCGATACCTTCACCGAAGGTGAGGACCTCAAATTCACCGGAGTTCCGTATTTCGCGCCAGAACTCTTCCGGCGCGTGATTTTGCGCGACCCGTTACGCATGAAAGCGCTGCACAAGGGGCTGGACCAATTGAGCGAGGAGGGGGCCACGCAGATTTTTCGGCCCCTGATCAGCAACGACCTCATCCTCGGTGCCGTGGGTGCGCTTCAGTTCGATGTGGTGGCCTATCGTCTCAAGCATGAATATGGCGTGGAATGCACTTACGATATTATTGACGTGGCCACGGCGCGCTGGATCGACAGCGATGACCCAAAGAAGCTCGAAGATTTTCGCCGCAACGGCGAAACCCGTCTGGCCCTAGATCGCGCCGGTAATCTGACCTACCTGGCCCCGACGCTGGTTAATCTCCAGCTCACGATGGAGCGCTGGCCGCAGATTCGCTTTAACGCCACACGCGAACATTGACGCGACACCAAGATGTCGATGTCATCGAAAATCATGTGAGTTTACAGACACTGCTGGCGCGATTTACCATGACATTATCCATCATGCAGAAAATGAATCTGGAAGACCGGATTGCCCTGACCCGCGCTGTCGTCGGCCTGCTGGACAGCTGGGGGGCGAGCGCGGCCCAGCAGGTTGCCTTGTTGGCACTGCCGCACAATACGCGTCCTGGCGCCATCCGCCAGTTCCGCCAGAGCACGCCGTTTCCGGAAAACGAGCAAGTTATGGAGCGCATTGAGCATTTGATTGGCATTGCCGATGCCTTGCGCACGTCCTACCCGCACAATTCGCACATGGGAAAAATCTGGATGAACCAGACGAATCACCGTTTTGAGGATCGTACCCCGATGGCGGCCATGCTCGAGGATGGCCTCGCCGGCATCATCGCGGTGCGTATCCATCTGGACTGTGCCTATGACTGGCACATCAGCGGTTCCGACCATAAACCGGGTTAAACGAAAGGAACCAAACGATGGAAGCATACAAATGTGCTTTCAGCAACACGCTCGTGACCAACCAGTTCGGCTGCGAGCAAGGCGAGCCGGTCGCACGGCGCGGAGGACCGGACGTTGCCTGCAAATCCAGTGATGCCCATCGGCGTTGTGAAATGTTGTTCATGCAGATGAAATCCGTGGCATTACCCGCCTTTGGCGTGGAGGATGATTTACTCACCATGCCACACAGCGTGCTGGGGAAAATCCAGTTCGGCGGCCTGCTGGGTTTACAACGGATCCTGCAGGACGGTGCCATGGGAACAAGCGAGGTGAAAAATGTCTACGCCCTTGTCGCGCTGGCGGTAGAAAAATACAACAACATTGAGGCCATTCCCTATCCGGAACTCGTGACGGACATGACTGCCTACAAGCTTCGGCGCCGGGGATAGCCAGGATATTGTTATTCTTCTCTCTTCGGTTTCTTGCGTTTGGGCCTGCTTTCATAGGTCTTGCTTTCGACAGAAAGAAGTTCAATGTCGAAAATCAGTGCTTCATTCGGCCCGATGGCGGCACTGGCCCCGCGTGGCCCGTAGGCGAGATCCGCGGGAATGAATACCTGCCACTTGGAACCTTCCTTCATCAGCGGCAGGACTTCCTGCCAACCCTTGATCACACCGCCCACCGGAAAGGTTGCGGGTTCATTGCGCTGATAGGAACTGTCGAACTCGGTGCCATTGATCAGCATGCCACGATAGTGGGCGACGACAGAATCGGTGCTCTTTGGCTGCTTGCCCTTACCTTCGGTGATGATCTTGTATTGCAGTCCGCTGGGGAGCGTAACCACACCGGCTTTTTTCTTGTTGGCCGCCAGGAAGGCTTGTCCGGCCTCTAAATTCTTTTTTGCCATGGCTTCGTGTTTTTCCATGTTCTTTTTCTGTTGGGCTTCTATAGCCGCCTGCATCTCCTCCGGCTTGAGCTTAGAGGGTTTATTGGCGATGGCGTCCTGCGCGCCCTGGCTGAAGGACTTCGAATCCAGATCAAGGTTTTGGCGCTTGATATTTTGACCGACCTGATAGCCTGCGGAATAGCTGAATTTCTGCTTGTCTGTCTTAAGGTCTGTCGAGTCCTTGCCCCAGGCGTTCAGGGAAACGGACAGGATGAGAAGGAAAAATACGATACTACGTTTCATGGAGACTCCTTGAAGAGGCGATGTTAATAGCAAAAAAGGGCGGGCGAATCTCAGCCCGGTAACGCATCGACCTTGCTGCGCTGATTCCGCAGTTTGGCCAAAGCTGTTTCGAATTGCTGCACGCGCCCCTGTTCCTGTTCGACCACATTTTTCGGGGCGCGGGCGACAAAATCCGGATTGGCCAGCTTGATTCTGGCCTTGGAGAGGTCCTTTTCGATTTTTTCCATTTCTTTCCCAAGACGCTCAAGCTCCGACTGCTTGTCGATCAGCGAACCGAGCGGGATAAGGACCTTCAGATGCCCGACAAGGGCCGTGGCGGCCTCGGGAGCCTCCTGGCCCTTGCTGAGCCAAGTGATGGATTCGGTCCGCGCGAGGGCGGAGAGATAATGGCGGTGGTTCTCTAAGAATTTCTTATCATTGGCCGAGCCGTCTTGCAGGAGCAATGGTAAAGGCTTGCCGGGCGAAATGTCCATTTCGCCACGAATGTTGCGTACGCCGGTGATCACCGCCATGACCCATTGCATCTCCTCGGTGGCTTTGGTGTCGATCTGTTTTTTCACGGGTTTCGGATATGGCTCGCGCATGATTGTCGCGTTTTTCTTACCTGCGAGCGTGGCCACGCGTAGCCAGATTTCCTCGGTGATGAAGGGCATGACAGGGTGGAGCAGGCGCAGCGCCGCTTCCAGCACCTGCACCAATGTTCGGCGTGTGCCGCGCAATGCGCCAAGTCGGCTGTTTGGCGCGGTCAGCACGACCTTGGAAAGCTCGAGATACCAGTCGCAGTACTCATGCCAGACAAAGCTGTAAATCGCCTGAGTGGCCAGGTCGAAACGGTAATCCCGAAATGCGGCTTCCACCTCGCCGGTGACAACCTGAAGGCGCGAGACAATCCAGCGGTCGGCGGCATTGAGTTCGATTTTGCCCTTCAATCCGCAATCCTGACCCTCGGTATTCATCAACACATAACGGGCGGCGTTCCAGAGCTTGTTGCAGAAATTGCGATAACCCTCGATGCGCCCGAGGTCGAACTTGATATCGCGCCCCTGAGTGGCGAGGCTGGCCATGGTGAAGCGCAGAGCGTCCGTGCCGAAGGCGGGAATACCCTGCGGGAATTCCTTGCGCGTGGTCTGTTCAATCTTTTTCGCCATTTGTGGCTGCATCAGCCCGCTGGTGCGTTTGCGCACCAGGGATTCAAGGTCGATGCCATCGATCAGGTCAAGCGGATCGAGGATGTTACCCTTGGACTTCGACATCTTCTGGCCATGGGCATCGCGAATCAGACCGGTGATGTAAACCTGGCGGAACGGCACATCGTCCATGAACTTAAGGCCCATCATGATCATGCGCGCCACCCAGAAGAAAATGATGTCAAAACCGGTGACAAGCACGCTCGTGGGATAAAAAGTTTTTAACTCTTTTGTCTGTTTCGGCCATCCGAGTGTCGAAAAAGGCCACAGGGCCGATGAGAACCAGGTGTCGAGCACGTCTTCATCCTGTTCGAGCAGGACGTCCTGGCCATGTTTTTTCCGGGCCTGGGTGTGTGCTTCCTCCGCGTTGCGCGCAACGTAAATATTGCCATCGGCGTCATACCAGGCCGGAATGCGGTGGCCCCACCAAATCTGTCGGGAAATGCACCAATCCTGGATATTGCGCATCCATTCAAAATAGGTTTTGTTCCAGCTTTCCGGCACGAACTGGATACGTCCGTCTTCCACCGCTTTGATCGCCGCTTTCGCCAGCGGTTTAACCTTGACGTACCACTGGTCAGTGAGAAACGGCTCAATGACGGCGCCAGTGCGATCGCCTCGCGGGACCATGAGCTTGTGGTCCTGCACCCGTTCGAGAAGACCCCGCGCCTCGAGGTCAGTGATGATTTTTTTGCGCGCCGCGAAACGGTCGAGATCGTGATACGGCGAGTCTGGCAGATTGATGCCGGCGTCAGAGTAGAAAATATTGATCAGCGGCAGGTTGTGTCGTGCGCCGACCTCGTAGTCATTGAAATCATGCGCCGGCGTGATTTTCACACAGCCAGAACCAAATTCACGCTCCACGTATTCATCCGCGATGATGGGAATTTCCCGGCCCGTGAGCGGTAATTCGATCATTTGGCCGATGAATTTCCGGTAGCGCTCGTCATCCGGATGAACTGCGACGGCGGTATCGCCGAGCATGGTTTCGGGTCGGGTAGTGGCGACGACCAAATAATCCTTGCTCCTCGCGATGGGATAGCGGATATGCCAGAGATGACCGGCTTCTTCCTCCGAGACGACCTCCAGATCAGAAACCGCAGTGTGCAGCACCGGGTCCCAGTTGACCAGGCGCTTGCCGCGGTAAATCAGTTTTTCCTTGTAGAGCTGGACGAAAACCTCGGTTACGGCGTGAGACAGTCTCTCGTCCATGGTGAAGCGCTCGCGCGACCAGTCGAGCGAGGCGCCCAGGCGTCTCAACTGGCGCGTGATCGTGCCGCCGGACTCGGCCTTCCACTGCCAGATGCGGTTCAAGAACTCCTCGCGCCCGAGATCGTGGCGGCTCTTGCCTTCGATTTCGAGTTGGCGCTCGACCACCATCTGGGTGGCGATGCCGGCGTGGTCGGTGCCCGCCTGCCACAACGTGTTATGGCCCTGCATGCGGTGGTAACGGATGAGAGCGTCCATGAGCGTATCCTGGAACGCATGACCCATGTGCAAACTGCCCGTGACATTGGGCGGCGGAATCATGATGCAGTAGGGTTTTTTCTTACCCTCCGGCGCAAAATGCCCCTGGCGCTCCCAAGTTTCGTAGATCCGCGTTTCAATTGCGTGCGGATTATATGACTTACTCAGGGTGCCATCGGGGGCAGCCCCCCCGCTAGCGGGGTTTTGTGGATTCTGGCTCATGGAAACACTAACAGTTGAAAAGCGGGCAGAATTTTAGTGAGTTATCGGTAATTTTTCACTCATTAAACAGACCGATTATTTCTTTCCGCTTCGTTCAAGTTCCTGGCGAATCAGCTGCTGCAGCCGTAGGATGGTGCGGGTATCGAGTCCTGCACTCCCGGATTTACGCATCTCGACGTTGAGCTTGGCCACAGCGCGCACAACGATCTCGCGGGCGCGGTCGGGCGCTGGCAGCGGTGACTCCATGGCAGGTGTAGCGGTTGGCTTTCTTCGTTTGTTGTCCCCCGGCTGGGCTACGACATCTTTCAATACCGGGATGTCATCCAGCTCG
Source organism: Sulfuricaulis sp. (assembly GCA_036526015.1). Lineage (GTDB taxonomy): Bacteria > Pseudomonadota > Gammaproteobacteria > Acidiferrobacterales > Sulfurifustaceae > Sulfuricaulis. Next base: position 1,461 of record DATCZH010000001.1, on the reverse strand, counting down.
TGAGAGGCTGGCGACGTGGGCGCCAGTGTTTCTCCGGTCACATCGGGTGGTTCCGTTGTCGGGGGTGTTTCGGTTTTGGCCTCCAAGGCGGGTGCCTCCGGTGCGGGAGCCGTGGTTTCCGGCTCAGGCTCCGGCTCTGGCTCTGGTGTCGGAGGACTGTCGCCTTCGGTGGTATCGACCGGCGTTTCGCTCTCCGCGGCCGGGCTTGCCGCCGGCGGGGACAGTTCCGGTTCCTCGAGCAGGGGCGGACTTAAATCGGATGAGTCGAAATCGACGGTATATTTATCGTAGGCTTTCTCTGGAACGGGCTCATCCACGATTTCCAGAACGATTTTCTTTCCGCCAGCTTCGGTTGGTGCCTCCGAGGGTTGTTCGGGTTCCGGTGTGGCTGTCGTCTCCTCAACCGGGGGTGTATCAGTCTGCAATTCAGAAGAAATTTCGACACTGAGGTCGATGGTCTCTTCCGATGGCGGTGGCGTATGCTCGGGGGGCGGGGCTGCGGTGAAATAATTGCTGTTATCGAAACTTTCCTCGACATCTATCGTCGGCAAGGCTTCTACAGCCTCCTCTTGTTTTGCTTCCATGGATGGTTCGTTTTCTTCCAAGGGGGCTGGCGGTTCCGGCGCCAGTTCGAGTTCCGATGATGGTACCGGGGCGGAATCCATTGAAACCGAATCTGGTTCGAGAGCGGGGGACGGCACCTCCCCGAATGACATTTCATGTTGCTCGCCCGGCGCGAGTGCTTTCCCAAGTTCCGTCGGGAACGCCTCCCCGGCAGGCGGCGCAGAGATGGGTTCTTTAAGTAGATCCGGTGAGATTTCCCCGGGGAGTTCGGTTGACTCTGCCAGAAGTGCCGGGCGAGCCTCGGGTTTCAAAGGCGCCTCGAAGGTCAATTCCTCATCGAGCGGTATGAATTCTTCCGTGTCCGCTTCCACTGTACTCTCCTCCGATTCCGGCGTGACTTCCCCGGAGAGTTCCAGGGCTTCTTCCTGGGGGGCAGGGGGAGCCTCAGACTCCACCGGTGCCTCGATGGTCAATTCTTCATCGGGTGGCATCAAATTTTCCGGTGCAGTTATATTCTCATTTGTTTCGGGCGCCTGAGCCTCTTCAGGTGGTGGCGAGGTTTCGGTTTCTTCTGAAATGGATTGATCGCTGATTTCCAGTTCCTTATCCAGTGAGGACAGCTCTTCCGGAATGTATTCCTCGATATCTTCTTCTCTCTCAAGGTACTCATCATGAGTCGCGGCCGGCTTGGTTTCCGCCGATTGGGATTCATTGCTGACATTGAGCTCATGGGTGATCAGGTCTCTCAGGGAGCGCATCACGGCATCGAGGTTGACTGGCCCTGCCCCCGGCGACGACGGGGCGAAGTCCTCCCGCTGACTTGAGGGTTTCTCGGGGATCGGTTTGGTTTCCTTGGGAGTGCGAGCCGACGAGGCCGACGGAGGTTTTTCTGCCTTG